>NZ_JBYSYC010000038.1:0-88072 GCF_058782875.1 Cupriavidus sp. FW305-F7
GTCGTGCATGACCGTGATACCAATGCTGCGTTAAACATTCTCCGATGCGGACGTGCATCGCCAGGTGTGGGAATCCCTTGCCTTTAGGCAGGGGAGGACGTCAATGGGGTGACTCCGGGAATTCGCGTTCCAGCAGCGCGCGCAGCAGTTCGGCGACGGTCACGCCTTGCGTGAACGCCGAGACTCTGATGCGTGCGCGCGTCGCCGGTGTGATATCGAGCGTCAGGCGTGCGGTGTACAGGTCGTTCTTCTGGAGGCCGTCTGCCTCGCCCTGTCGAACCCACGCCTGAGCGTGCGGGTTCACGGCCGGACGCGCGCCAATGGCGATGCGTTTGCCACGGGTGATCGTCATGTCGGCCACCGCAGCAGTTCATCGACCAACGCGGTGATTTCGTGCGCGGCGGCACTGTCTGGCGCGGTTTCGCGGGCGAGCCGGCCTGCAGCCACCCTGTCGGCGAACACGATGCGCTGATGCACTTCGGCGCGCAGCGCCGGTGGCGGCTGATCAGCCAATGCTTGGCGGGCTTCGCGGCCAATGACGGTGGTGCTGATGCGCCGATTGATCATGAAGGCAGCGCGTATCGCCGGCCGGAAGACTGGCGCTTCACGGATCAGCGCGACCATCTCGGCAGATGCCCACAGGTCGTAGAGACTGGGCTGCGCTGGAACCACGACGCGATCGGCGGCCAATAATGCCGGGCGCGCCAAAGCGGCGATGCGTGGCGGGCCGTCGATGACGACATGGTCGCAGCGTCGCGCCAAGTCCGGTGCTTCCTGGTGCAGCGTTTCGCGGGCGAGGCCCAAGGCGCCAAATAGGCGAGCCAAGCCCTGCTGGCTTCGTCGTTGTGTCCAGTCCAACGCCGATCCCTGTGGGTCGGCATCAAGCAGGACGACGTGCTGGCCGCGTAGCGCCAGCTCCCCGGCGATGTGCGTGGCGAGCGTGGTCTTGCCCACGCCACCCTTCTGGTTGAGTAAGGCGACAATCATGACCTCGCCTCACGGACTGAAACACCGGCCTTTGCTGCGTCGTGCCGGTCGGAGGTTGTCCACCGACGCCGCGCGCTACTACTAGTTAGTTTTTTTAAGTTAGATAAGTTAACGGAGCCGAAAACCCGCGCCGGTATTGGCTTTGTGGGCATTCCATACTCCTGATAGCACGATACGCGTACTCCTGATAGCACGATACCCCTTACTCCTGATAGCACGAGGCTCTTCACAGGTTGTCCCCAAGTTATCCCCGTGCCGTGGAAAGCACGGGCCTGAAGGTCAGCACTTCGGTGGCATCGCCCGGCACACGCGCGATGCCAAGGACGTACCCAGGCAAGGGTTGCCGCGCCACCAGTGCGCGCAGGTCGTAGGCAAAATCCGAGAAGCGCGTGGCGCTGCCCGATTTCCGGTACAGGTGCCGAAAATCGAATTGCCAGCCGCCCGGCTGCTTGCCACCGTGCTTGCGCACCAGGCGGTACAACCATCGCTCGATGCCGCCAGTGAGCCGGAAATACGCCGGATCGATGGTCAGCACCAGGGCAGCGTCGACGACGCCGGCGTAGAACCAGTCCGGCAGGATCAGCTCGATACCGAGCGGCCTGCCACGGGCATCGGCCAATTCCTTCCACTCGTTGATCCATGAGAACCGATGCAGGCGCCGCCCGCTCGTCTCGCGGATCGAGGTTGCCACGGTGGTCGATTGCAGCCGGTCGAGCGCGGCCTTGAGGCGTTGGTAGTCGCGCAGCGACACCCCGCGTCCTGCGAATCGAAGGATTTCGTATGGTGTGGCGTGCATCAGCCGGGATGGGCGCAGGCCCGCGTCGTGCGCTTCCGCGATCTGGCTGGCGGCCCAGATCAAAATGTCCGCATCCCAGATCGTGGCGATGCCATGCTCCTGCGTGCCTTCCACGCGGATAATGACGTTCCCGCTGCGGAAATCGATCGGCGCCGTGCGCCGCGACTTCGCCAGCGAAAAGAACGGGTACGCCATCAAGTCCTGGGCATCGCGCGGCGCCATGTCGCCCGGCAAGGCGTGGAAGCGGTCGAGTTGTTCCCGCTCCACTGATCGACTTGACATGGCAATGACCACCGGCGAGCCAGCGATCAGCGCGCACGGCTGTCCGCCGCATGCTGTTCGGTGTATTCAGGATCGGAGGTGGCCTCGTAGCTGCGCTGGTCGGCCCAGGTGTTGAGATCGGCGACGGCGTACATGACGCGCCGGCCGAACTTGCGGAACTTCGGCCCGCCGCCAATCACCCGTTGCTTCTCGAGCGTGCGCGGCGACAACCGCAGGTAGTCGGCAGCTTCGTCGTTGGTGAGATAACGTTGGAGTTGCGGGGTCGTCGTAGCGACGGCAGCGGCTGCAGGCCGCAAGGGAGCGGGACGCATCGGATGATCCTCCATCGATCAAGATCGTTGGCCGCACAACGCGACCGGATGGAGACCAGTCTGAAGAAAGGGGGGCTGAGCGCGGAGGGTCGTTTTGCAGCGAAGGTAAGATGACCCTATGGAGGTCACTCGAGCTGCGCCAGGCGACGGTAGCCGCCGTGCATCAACGATCGGCCGCGGCGTACCAGGCGGCGCACGCTCGAACGCAGGCCGCTGTCGGCGTGCCAGTCACTTGCCACAGCATCGGCACCGAACAGCCCCTCCCCGACCTCGCGCAGGGACGCGCCTGCCTGGGTCGCGTCGAGCGCTTGCAAGGTGCGCATTTCCAGCATTGCGGAGGGTGTCGGCCGGGGTCGGCCAGTGACAGTCGGGGAAGCTTCGGTAACCTCCGCCAACTTGTCCCACTCGGCCACGACCGTGCGGTAGCGCGCGCTGAGTGCGGCGCCGGGCCGGACGGCATAGACAACGGCCATGCCATCCTCCAGCCCGGGCGCCAGCGCCAGCCGTACGCAGCTGTCGGACCGGCGAGCCATCAGTATCAGACGTTTGCCGTCATGAATCAGATGCTTTTGGCCGGGAATGCGCCAAAACTGGAAGGCGCTGGCATTGGGCGATGGGTCGGCATCCGGGTAGAGTTGGAGCACCGCGTCATGGTCAGGGTACCAGGCTGGATGCGCGTCGCGCGCATCCAGAGACGGGTCTTCCAACAAGCGAAGGCCCCAGCGATGCGCCGCCTCCGGCCGGCGCCGACGGCGCAGCCAGTCACGCCGGTAGTCGGGATGGCGGCGCAGGTACTCCCAAGCCAATCCGGGCCCGTCCAGGTGCAGAACGTAGAGATACGCTGCGGTCGGAAGCCAAGAATCAGCACTTCGATCGGCCATGACGCAACCTTCTGTCGAACAGGAACGTCGCGATGGACATCGAGCACAAGAAAATACATCACAAGGTCTTTGACTCCAACGCCTTGTCCAGATCGTCCGAATGCGACCGCCGCGCAGCGCGGAAATCGCGCGCGGCACAGCGAATCCTGCCGCAAGCCGCGCAGGGCATCATGTCTCTTTGGCTCAAGGCCGCGCCGTCTTGGCGCAATACTGTCGATCTAGACCGCAGCCGTCTTGAATCAGACTGAAATAGGCACGGTTAGCTGCAATGGCCTGTGTCTGGATTTCCCGCCGCATCGGGACCTTGGATCCAGTTCAGTGGGGGATCGAACCATCGAGGTGCGCAGCGCCTCTCTCCCCTCTCTGGTGCCATTTCGACTGCGAATCGCAGGGCGGATTAGAGCGGCGCTGGCAAGCGTGGATCCCGATCCATCAACCTACAGACGGATATCAACGGAAGTTGGTGTCGCGAATAGCTTGGGTTCCTTGCCGAGCGGAAACCCGATCACGTACAGGACGTTAGCTGGCATTGGCCTGTCCGGGTCCGAGCCCCCCTTCAGCAGCACGTTGCGCTCGGCATAGCAGAGCGAAACGCCAAGGGTCTTGAGCACATCGATGTTGGCTTGCATCGTGTCAGCCGCCTCGCGCTTCTGCGCTTCGGTATAGGCGTCCAGGGCATCGCGGTAGTTGCGGAAATATTCCATCAGTGCGGCGAAGCGTTTGTCCGCTTCGGCGCCCATCTCGAAGGCCAGCTCCGACATGTCCATCGTGCTGGTCTGCGCCAGCTCGGCCAACTGCTTACCCGTGGTCAGCCGAATCGCCGCGAAGGTGACGTGCTCGAGGTCGAACTGTTCCTGCGCAGCCTTGAGTTCGTCTTCGGGTGGAATCGCGAATGGCTTGCTGAGCGCGTCGATATCCAGGAAATCGAACGCGCTGGCCAGCCCCCGGCAGGTGTCGGCGTCGGCCGGCCAGCCTCGCTCGACGCGCTGAACGGTTCGCACGTTGAGTCCTGCGATCACGGCTAGCTGCTCTTGCGTCCATTGCCGGGCGTCGCGGAACACCTTGATGCAGACAGCCAGCTCGGCGGGGGTCAGCAGGCGTACTGGTGGCGTGTTTTCCGTCGCATTCATTTCATTGCTCCTTCGTTATCGACTGACGTGGCTGCCACATAGTGAGCAGGCGCCATGGTGTTGTAGTCGCAAGCGCTCAGTGTGCGTGCCGGAACGGGCAAAACGCCGCCCGGTACGCTCAGGGGATTCACATGGGGTTCCTGTTGTGGATTAATGTTCAGGTCTCTTTGCATAGTGGTATGTACACCGTCGGTCAGAGCCCGACTTCGTGCGGATCTTGCGGGCCCGCCACAATGGGCGAGCCGGTTCGCTCAGCGGTCCGCTCAGTCGACTTTCGAGCCATTGACCCACGCCAGACTTGTGTACTCACGTAACCACCGCGTGGGCCGAACGTACCTGTTCACAGGTCATCCATCGCCAGTGCTTGCCCGTCTGCGCTTCGGTTACGCGAATTTAGCCAGGCACCAGCCAGCACGCCGGCAAGCAGCATCGCTGTCGCGAGAATTTCCATGCGATGGGCGGGATGCCAGGCCATGGCCGCGAGGACACCGAGAATCACCACGACAACCAACCACGTCAACCACGGGTAGCCCCACATACGCAGCGGCAGCTCTGCCGCGCGTCGTTCCAGTACTGCGCGCATGCGCAGCTGCGATACTGCGATCACGAGGTAGACCAGAAGCGCCACGGCGCCAGAGGTAGCCAGCAGGAACGCGAAGACGCGTTCTGGCATAAGGTAGTTCGCCAGCACGCACACGAAAGCGAATGCGGTGGACACCAGTACCGCGGCGCGCGGTGTGCCACACGCGGCAGTCCGGCTTAGGCCGCTCGGGGCATCGCCCCGCGTCGACAGCGAAAACAGCATGCGCGAGGCGGTGTAGAGCGCCGAGTTCAGGCAGCTCATTACCGCTGTCAGAACGATGACGTCGACGATCGCCTTGGCGTGCGGCACGCCGAGGATCTCCAGCGCGCGCTGGTACGCCCCATGGGTGACGAGCAGCGGGTCATTCCACGGCACCAGTGCAACAACAATGAAGATCGAGCCCAGATAGAACAGCGAAATGCGCCACACCACCGAGCGCGTCGCGCGCACGATTTGCCGGGCCGGGTGTTCCGCTTCGGCCGCCGCAATGGTGACAATCTCCGCCCCCATGAATGCGAACATCGTTGTCAGGACGACAGCGATGACAGCATGTGCGCCATTCGGCATGAACCCACCATAGTCAACCAGCCGCGCCACGCCCGATACCTGAGCCCCCGGAAGCAAACCCAACACCGCCAGACCGCCTACGGCAATGAACGCCACGATGGCGACCACCTTGATGAGCGCGAACCAGAATTCGAACTCACCATAGTTCCTGACCGAGAACAGATTGGTGCCGGTCAGCGCGAGCGTGATCGCCAGCGCAAACGTCCACTGGGGTATGGCGGGCAACCAGGCGCTCAGAATGGCCGCCGCCGCTGTCGCTTCAATCGGGATCACGAGGACCCAGAACCACCAGTACAACCAGCCAATCGTGAAACCGGCCCAATGTCCGATGGCGCCGTCCGCGTAGGTCGAAAACGATCCGGTATCCGGCTGTGCCACAGCCATCTCGCCCAGCATGCGCATGACCAGCACCACCAGCAGCCCAGACATGGCATAGGCCAGCAGCGCGGCCGGGCCCGCCTCGGCGATAGCTCGCCCGGAACCTACAAACAGTCCGGCGCCGATGACGCCTGCAATCGAAACCATCGTGACGTGACGCGCCTTGAGTCCATGGCTCAGCCCTTTCCCTGACGGGTTCATGTCTCTCTCCTAGGTGAAGCGCGACCTACATGAGCCGCTACGTTGGTGCTCCTATGACATGGAAATTGACCGCCGCTGGCGTTCCAGCAAGCCGCGGTCGCCTGACCCCAAATGCGGCATGCCGCATCGCATTGACGCGAACAACGGGGTTCTGAAGATTGCCCACTCGATCAATCGACGATCGACCCACTGGACTGTGCCAGCCGGGCGTACTCGCCTAACGACCGCGGTGGCCGGAAGTACCGGTCGCGAAGAATCGGCCTCTTGAGCGGCCCAACGATGGATGCCAGGTCGGACAGCTTCACATTGCCCAGTTCGGGCATGCCGATACCCACGTCGCACAGACCGTAGGCGGTGTCACCGTCGGCCGGGTCGAGCGCGGCCAGTAGCCAGGTCGCATGCGCATCGGGGGTAAACAGCCGCACCACGGGCAGCGGGTCGCAAGCATGGCCGGCTACGTATGCCTGGCCGTTTGCGAGCAGCTGCTCGCGTTGCTCTGCGGTGATGAGGGTTGGATTCATGAGTGCAGCCTCCGGGAAAGTTCGCTCCACGCGGAGCAAGGCAATACTGGGCGCACGCCCCTATCGCGGGTCGTCACATCCCAACACGGTCCGGTGCGGGCAGCGTTTAAAGCAAGCAGCGTGCACAAGCTTTGAGCTCCTTTCCGGGACGGCGTGAAGCCACGTCGCTCTTCCACCCGGTAGCCATCGCCCCCGTACAGCGTCAATAGGGTACATGTACCCTAGAACAAACCGCATCATATCTGAATGATGCGGGAGTGCCAAATCTCAGCAGTCAACGCCAGAATCCAACCCTTGTCGCCCTCGGCGATGCGATTCGACGCATCCGGAAAGAACAGGGCATGTCACAGGAACAATTAGCCCTGTCCGCGGAAATCGACGTAAGTTATCTGGGACGGGTGGAACGCGGCGACAACAACGTCGCAATTCTTAGGCTTGAGCGCATCTCCGAAGCACTTGGCGTGACGATGGCTAGACTGATGGCCGAAGCGCGGTTATGAGAGCCCCTTCATTGGGCGGCCATATCTTCGACTGCGCGACCAGTCCAATCCGCTGCATACCCCTCTTCCTTGGTCAGTCGGACGTAGATCGTCGCCGGCAGTGAAGGCCGTGGAGGGTCACGATATTGTGGGGTCTCTGGAGTTGGCTGACGGCCTTCCATGCTACGCCGAAATTCGTCGATCTCGACCGCCGTCGTCTTGAATCAGACTGATATAGGCAGAATGCGGGGCAGCGGCATTTGACTAGCGGTTCCTCCCATGCTCGTGGCCATTGTAAGGACCCTGAAATCCGAGGACGCATGACACTGTGTCCGCCAAAGCGCGAAAACGCGACACTGATTTGCGCATTCGTACACAAGCACGGATCCAAAAACCCTCGGAATCGTGCAGCCACAGGCACGGAAGCGGAATTTCAGTAGCCAGGCCAAGGCACGGATGCGGTCACCCTGATCTGTTGGGATCCGCAAATGCGGATCCCAACAGAAGCCGTAAGCAGCTCATTCAACCGGAAGGGCGACCAGCTTCTGGCGCCAATGCGCCAGAAGCTGGAGGCAATCTTTGAAAGAGCGCGACGCGCCGTAGGCGTGCGCGCGATGTTGCGGCTAGCAGCAACTGCTGCCCCGCCGCAATGGGCGGGGCGTTTTTGGGGCGGCCGTCAGGCCGTCGGCTTGCTGCGCGACCAGATCAGGTTGTGCGTACCATCATCTTCCTCGATCAGCCGGGCGTATATCGTCGCCGGGAATGAAGGATCATCAAGGGTCACGGACAGGTAGGGCCGCTCGGACTGGCTGACTTTCTTCCACGCCGCGCCGAGGTCATAGCCGCCAGCCGCCTGGACGCGGAAGTCGGGGGCGTTCTCGCTCGCCTTGTCGTTGGGGATGAACCGGACCTTGACGTTGAGCGTCAGGGTGCGAACCGTGCCAATGAAGCCGTCGTTCTGAGCGGTGAAGATGCCGATGTTGGCCATGATGCTTTCTCCTTTCGGATGAACCAAGGTCGCGCCCATCGCGTCCTTGTTGTGATCCGATCCGCGGGGGCCGGGCTGGCTGCACCGCTTGCGGCCGAGACGCAGTGGAGGACCTGCAGGCGCGAACAATTTGCTGCGCGAGGAAGCCGCGCAGCGGCGGGGAAATTGTTTGTGCCGGAAGGTTGCGGCCATGAAGCCCGAGGCGCAGCCGCGCCCCCGCCAGGATGCACAACAGCCAAAGGACGCATGGGCTGACCACCTCTCCGAAAGGAGCCGTGGCCGACTCGGCATCCCCGCATGGCGGCTGTACCGGCTTGCGCCCTGACGCGGGAAACGACCCGTCCTTCAACGACAAGCGAGAACGCCCCTGCCGTAGCCCGCGGCGACGCCTTCGAGGCATGGCGTGGATGCTCCATAGAGGCCGAGCGGCGTATCCGTGAAACGCCCTTCATGACGTTGTGGGCGACGAATCGCTAGCGTCGAGGACAGAAGGCTTTCGCACAACCTGTTGCAGCAAGCCGAGGCGTAGCCCCACGGCACCGCCCCCTGCAGCGGGGCGCAACGCTTGCGACCCTGACAGTTCATTCAAAAAGCCGTAGGAAGCCTTATTTGCCAGATGCACTCCAGCGCACACTTCAAAGACCGCGGGCTTGAAATACCTGCCACACACATTTACTTGCTTTACAGTTATTTCAACTTTACTCGTTATGGTGGTAAGTCGTGTCTACCTGCATAGCAAGTAATTTGCCTTTACGTGCAAATGAGGTAAAATTGATTTACGCGCATTGCAGGTATCCAAAATGAAGCAAGTGCTCTCAACGCCATCTCAGCTAGGCGAAATATTGCGGTCGGCTCGCCGAGCCAAACGACTCACGCAGAGCCAAGCCGCCACCAGGCTGGGACTAAGCCAAAGCCGGCTGTCTGCCTTGGAGATTGAGCCCAAAGCCATCTCTTCGGAACAGTTACTGGCCTTGGTCAGCCTTTATGGCTTAGAGCTCGTTCTCCAGTCGAAGAACCACGCCCCTCCATCGCAAGAAACGGAGTGGTAAGCAATGGGAAGAAAGTCACACACTCGGGCGTTGTCAGTCTGGGCCAATGGCCAACGTGTTGGCACCTGGCGCATCCCGCCGCATAGCCCTATGGAGCTCCAGTATGACAAAGACTGGATGGCTTCTGCCGCAGGACGCCCCTTGTCCCTTTCACTGCCGTTCGGCATCGACACCTCTCCTTTGAAGGGCGAGCGGGTCCGCAACTACTTCGACAACCTTCTGCCGGATAACGACAACATCCGCCGGCGGCTCGCTACCAAATATCAGACCGCTTCCACCGACCCCTTCGACCTGTTGGAAGCAATAGGACGAGACTGCGTTGGCGCCGTCCAGCTTCTCAAGGAAGACGAAGCCCCCCAGAACGTCAACAGTATTGAAGGCACCCCGCTATCTGACACCGACATTGAGAAGCTCCTCGAGAACACGGTTACCACAACGGGGCCTGGAACAATAATGGAAGATGAAGATTTCCGCATCTCCATTGCAGGCGCCCAAGAAATGACCGCCCTGCTCCGTCACGAAGGGAAATGGCTGCTTCCGCATGGGGCAACGCCGACTACACATATCTTGAAGCTACCGCTCGGCTTGGTTGGCAACCGAAAAGCTGACTTGTCGACCTCGGTAGAGAACGAATGGCTTTGCATGCAGCTCTTCAAGGAGTTCGGACTGCCGGTGGCCGACTGTGAGATATTGACCTTCGGCAAGCAGAAGGTGCTCGTCGTCACGCGATTCGACCGACAACTTCATCACAGCGGCAAATGGATAATGCGTTTGCCGCAAGAGGATTTCTGCCAGGTCCTCGGCGTGCCTCCCCATCTGAAGTACGAAGCAGAAGGCGGACCTGCAATGGTCGACATTGCGGCAATCCTCCGGCAGTCACAAACTCCAGAGCGGGACCTGAAAACTTTCTTGGCAACACAAGTCCTGTTCTGGATGCTGGCTGCTACAGACGGCCACGCCAAGAACTTCAGCATCCATATGTTGTCAGGGGGACGTTACAACCTCACACCGCTCTATGACATTCTGTCCGCTTGGCCGATTATCGGGGATGGGCCCAACCACGTCTCGTACCACAAGGCTAAGCTCGCCATGGCAGTTGCAGGCAAGAACCGCCACTATCTGTTGAAGGATATTCGGCGCCGCCATTTCAATGCCATGGCACCTAAGTGCTATGCAGACGCAACTGCGGAACCAATCATGGAGGAGTTGATTGCCAAGGTACCAACGGCCGTTTCGAACGTGGCCAATCGACTGCCACCAAATTTCCCTGCTCATGTCTCGGACAGCATCTTGGAAGGCCTTCAGGCGTCCGCCAAGAAACTCGGTGACATGAACGCAGGTTAGCGCTGCAAAACCGCCGGCGGTTGGCGGCTTCGAATCCTCAGAGAGTCAACCGTTGGTACGCGCACGTCCGCGATGGCGTCGCCGCAGACAAGGCCGTTCTGGCACACGAAGCGGAACATGCCGGCGAGCATCTGGTAGCGCTCGTGCCATCGTGCGAGTTCAGCAGAATGATCTCGTTGGCCTCGCGGCCATTGATCTGGCTGGCGTGGCGCAGTCGGATCGTGTGCTTGGTGTATTCGCGGCGGTCGTCCTGCCGCACGCGTGTCTGGCAAACCATGAAGGGCTGGAACCCTTCACCGCGCAGTTCCTGCAAGACCGTTGCGGTCGGGATGTAGCTGTACCGTTCCGAGCGGCTTTCGTGCGGGGCTTCCGCGAAGATGGACGCGCCACCGCCCGGATCTGGTCATCCGACAAGGGGGATTCCGAGCGCAGCACCGGGGAGCGGGAAGCGAAGCGGGATGCGAGTTGCATGGTCTTTCGCCTGGCTGAAGGCGGCGACGTGGCGTTTTTTGCTGTGGACGTTGAGGCCGGGCGCGGCAGATCTGCCGCGCCCGGTTTGAGGGGGTGCCCCGGCGCAACGCGCCGGGGCCATGCTGCTACGTCACGCGGCCAGCGTTGGCTGTCACTTCGCCGGCGGGCTCGTCCGGCGCATCCCCCTCACCTGCTTCTGCCTGCGCGCGCTCCTTCGGTGCCGTGTCGAACCCGCTCTTGCTAACAACACCGATCCGGGCGAGACTAAGGTCATCGATCTGGTGAGATCAGAGCTTGCCTGGCCAGTACGTTCGCACATCGAGTTTATGATTCACAACGATCAGCGCTAGGCCTCGTCCTCCGCTTACCTTCCTCAAGGACCGGGCGTGCTGAGTCAAATCTACCCGGGCGCCTACAACTGTCCGGGAGAGATAAACGTGGAAGCGACGCGGCGTACTCCATTGCGGCTAGATTTCTGGCGAGGACTCTATTCTGCATATCTCGAACGAACACGCAAGCTTTCTTACCGATGCCAACGATCCTCGTCACTTTCGCACCGTTTCGTTCCAAAAGAGAAACAACGGCGCTTCGTTATAAAAGCTAAGAAGATCTCAAGTTAGTCCCGCCTACTTGCCTTGCGAATCGGTTTGAATATATTTCAGTTTGCGTGGAGTACACGCAGTGGCGACGTCGGGGCGCAAGGCACGATTTCCCGGCTTTCGGTCCTATAAGTTTGACGCAGAGAGGTTCATATGCGCCTCATGAACCGTATTCTCGTGACCCTGTCACTCTCGCTGCTTCCTGGCATCGGCCTTGCACAAACTTGTCGGTGGGATGGCACGGCCCCATGGTGTAGCGGCTCTTGCGGCAGCGGCGAAACGGAAATGGCACGCGTATCCGATTTGCCCGAGCACTGGAAGCAAGCGTTTCCCATAGCCCAGAACACCAACTTCGGCGCAGCATGCGTTTTCGGCTCCAAAGCCCTCTGCTGTAAGGCGTCGGCTGGCAGTCAATGTCGATGGGATGGCACCGCCCCGTTTTGCGATGGCGAATGCGGACCCGGTGAAGTCGCCGCGGCGCCGCCGGCAGGATCAACAAGCGGCGCCGCATGTGTCACTGGGCAGAAGAAGTTCTGCTGCCGAGCGTCGGTCGGCAGCTCGCGACAGGCGCTCACATCCAACCCCAAGTTGACGGAGTACGCCACCATCTGGGAAAAGTCGCCCGGTCCTGCCTGGCAGGCTCGCCACGGGCTCACTAGTCAGCAGTACCAGCAGACGTTTGATGAACTGGTTCGCCAAGGATATAGGCCGGTCGATGTCAGCGGCTATAGCGTTGGTGGTCAGCCTACCTATGCAGCCATCTTTGAAAAGCGCGCCGGCCCCGAGTTCGCTGCTTTTCATGGTATTACCGGCGACGCCTACCAGCGCGAATTCGATCGCCTAACGCAGTCTGGATACCATCCCGTCTTTGTGGATGGGTTTGCCGTCGGAAACGCGGACCGTTACAACGCCATCTTCGAAAAAGCTCCAGCGCCACCCTGGGTCGCTCGGCATAACCTGGATTCCGCCTCTTACCAGAGGGAATTCGACCGGCTTACGAGGGATGGATATCGGCCAGTCGTGGTCAGCGGCTACAACGTGAACGGCCAGGACCGCTACGCAGCGATATGGGAGAAGCGCAGCTCCGTTCCTTGGGTCGCACGACATGGAATGACCTCCGCGCAGTATCAACAGGAGTTCAACCGGCTTGGGCAGCAAGGCTATCGCGTCGTCACGGTGAGTGGTTGGCGATCGACCAACGAGCCGCGTTTCGCTGCGATCTGGGAGAAGGTCGATGGGCCACCGTGGCTGGCGCGGCATCAAATGCTCGCTGACGGATATCAAGAAGAGTTCGATAAATTTACCAAGGAGGGCTATCGCCTGAAGGTCGTAAGCGGCTATCACATGTACGACTGAACGCCGCCTCCCGGCGGCCGCGCATCCGGCATTTTCCGCGGAGTCGTCTTTGCCCTAAGGAAGGCCGAAATGCGGACCGGCATTGCTGTGGCCAACGTTCCATTGACGATCGCGGCCTTACTTCTGATCAACACCTTGGCCTCGGCCCAGCCCGGCCGACAGCTATCTCGTCTTCGCGTTGCTTGCCTGTGCCTTTGGATCATTGGTTCAATTGTGAACACAGCCTTCTATGAGGGCGAGGGTGTCAACCCCCTTCAGTATTGGATTTCAGCATAGGTATGTCTGGCGCGATATTTTATCCTTGCAAGCGATTTACTTCGTTCGCGGACTGATGCGGCGCGAAATCGAGGTCGGGGTACTCAATTTTGGGCTATTGGCCCGGACTACCTTCTATCCGTGCCGGCGCAGGGCCGGGCACCACATACCACATGCGCAAAGCGCTGGGACTTCCCCTGTTACCTGCGCGGCCCATCTAGAAGAACGGCTACCCGCGGAGGTAGCCCGGCTCTGTTACGGGCACGCTGACCTGCTATCGTTACCGCGTCGCTCTCCACGCTTAGATCGGCATCACGTCACTACTGGTTTGAACACGTCACTACTGGTTTGAGGCTTGCCCCGGGGGGAATCTCGCCGTACTCGAGATAGCGCCACAGGGCAATTGCCAATCGGCGGGCAAGTGCGACAATGCCGACGCGCCGCATGCGCCTGCTACCTGGCGCGAAGCGCTCATTGAACCATTGCGTGAGCTGACTCGTTGGCTGGTAGCGTAGCCAGCTCCAGGCCAGTTCGATCATCAGCCAGCGGGATCGTTTGTTGCCCGCCTTGTTGATGCCTTGCTCGACCTGACTTTCGCCACTGCTGTAGGGCGTCGGTGCCAGTCCCAGGCAACCTGCGACTTCGCGCCGGTTGTGAAAGCGCCGCCACCTTCAACTACGGATGAATGCGAGCAGGTCCGCGTTGAACCTGTCCTTGTGCGTGTCGGTGAGCCCATGCGGCGCACCGGGGTAGACGATCAGCTTCGAGTTCCTGACGAGCTTTGCCGATGCACGTCCGGCGGCATCGATCGGCACGATCTGATCGTCGTCGCCGTGGATGATCAGGGTCGGCACATCGATCTTCCTGAGATCCTCGGTGAAATCGGTCTCAGAAAATGCCTGGATCGAGTCGTACATACTCTTGTGTCCACCCTGCATGCCCTGCGCCCACCATGCGTCGATCAACCCCTGCGACGGCTTTGCACCGGGACGGTTGAAGCCATAGAACGGCCCCGCCGGCACGTCCTTGTAGAACTGGGACCGATTGGCAAGTTGTGCGGCACGCAGGCCGTCGAATACTTCGATTGGCAGTCCGCGCGGATTGGCGGCGGTCTTCACCATCAAAGGCGGCACGGCTGAAACCAGCACCACCTTTGAAACGCGTCGCGTACCGTGCCGGCCGATGTACCGGGCCACCTCGCCTCCACCTGTGGAGAAGCCCACCAGGATGGCAGCGCGCAGGTCAAGGGTTTCGAACACAGTGGCCAGATCGTCGGCATAGGTGTTCATCTCATTGCCATTCCATGGCTGGCTTGAACGGCCGTGGCCACGACGGTCATGTGCAACGGCGCGATACCCTTCCGATGCAACGAGCATCATCTGGGATTCCCAACTGTCCGAGCTAAGCGGCCAGCCATGACAGAACACGACGGGGCGACCAGCACCCCAGTCCTTGAAATAAAGTTGGGTACCGTCCTTTGCCGTGATGTAGCTGCCTGAGGCCTTGCCGCTAGCCTTTGCGGTATTCGCCCTTTCTGTCGACGATGCTGCCGCAGCAGGTCCGGGCACGCCGGAAGCCACCAGCGCGCTGGCTGCGGCCGCGCCGCCGAGCAGCAGGTTACGTCGCGATACGCCTCGGTCGAGGTTGCGATTTGAAGACATGGTGAGGCTCCTTTCTTGAGCGCGTGAGCGCATCGTTATGTATATATGACCAGTCGGCTATTTAAATATGCAAAAAAAATCAGTACAGCAATCGCTTTAACGTGACTTGCTGAAACCGGCGGCAGGCGTCGCCATTGCACTCAACCTTGCTGCGCAGGACCGCCCCTTCCCAGGCCTCGATGATGACGGACGCGAGTTGCGCGGAATCACCGTCCGCCGGCAGTTCCTGGCGCGTTCTGGCCTCATCAAGACAGGGCGTGATCATGCCTTCCCAGCGCGCCAAAATGCGCTCCAGGGCCTTTCGGACTTCATCGCTGGTATTAGACAATTCGAGGGAAAGGTTGCCTACAAGGCATCCGATCCTAAAATTTTGTGCTGCGTGGTCGGCCACCAGCAATTCGAATAATTTTTCGATCCGGGCCAACGGCGTGATGCGCGCGTCGTACATCACTTTGCCATGGCGTTGTTCAATGGACTCCCAATAGGCTTCGAGCACTTCGGCGGCAAAGGCCTCCTTGCTGTCGAAGTAGCTGTAGAAGGATCCCTTGGGAACATCCGCGGCAGCTACGATGTCCTGCACGCCGGACCCATTGAAACCGGCGCGGTGAATCACACGACCACCGTTGATAAGCAGCCGGTTACGGATCTCGGGGTTGGCAGGTCTTGGCATGTTCGCTGTGGTTGGTGAGCGGTGGAGAGAACAATAGACGACTGGTTGGCTATTTGTCAAGCATGCGATGACGGGTGATGGGGCTGTCCATCTGCGAAGCCCACGGCGGCCGACTGTGGGCGAGCGCGAATGTGCCCTGCGGTGCGATCTTTCAATTCACGGTGCCTGCCCATACGTTTCATCGTGATTGCCACGCAGCGCAAGGACATCTTGCGTAGTTGCCCCCGACTTTGCACGTGCCAGATCAATGAGACCGCGCGATGGGGACTTGACAATAACCAGTCAGTCGTCTATTATTTTTTCTCTGCTCACGAATCATCGCGACATGCCAAGAACCGCCAACTCAAGCCGTTGGCCAGAATTGAAAAGTTGTTCGAGTTGCTGCTGGCGGACCACGCGGGGCAAGAGTTCAAGCTAGGGTGCCTTGCGGGCGACTTTTCGCTCGAATTGTCCAATGTCAGCGACGAAGTCCGAACGGCTCTGGAGCGCATTCTGGTGCGCTGCCGACGATTTCTGCAAGTGACGCTCCAGTGGTTGTTGTACTGAAATTTTTTTATAGTTTTAAATAGACGACTGGTCGTATATAAAAAGGACAGGCTCAACGCGGACCTGTTGACATTCATCCGTAGTTGAAACGACGCCCACGGGGCTCACCATTAAGAGGTACTTTGCATGTCCAATCTCCCCACCCAGTATGCAGATCCCGTTGATCCGGCTCTGCCGAAGTCCAGCATTACGCTGGACCTGCCACGCACCGCGCTCGTCGTGATCGACCCACAGATCGACTTCATGAGCCCCGAAGGCCGCAGCTGGGGCGTGGTCGGAGAAAGCGTGACGGAGCAGAACCTCGTGGCCAACCTGGTCCGTCTGTTCGAGGCAGCAAAACAGGCGGGCATCACGGTCGCCATCTCTCCCCACTATTACTTTCCCCATGATCACACATGGAAAGTGCAGGGCCCCGCCGAGATGTTCCAGCATGCCATCGGCATGTTCGACCGTCCGGGCGCGCTGAATCTGGACGGATTCCGTGACTCGGGCGCGGACTTCATGCCGGAACTCAAGCCGTATATTGAGGATGGCAAGACCATCATCTGCTCTACGCACAAGCTGTACGGCCCGCAGGCCAACGACCTTGTCCTGCAGTTGCGCAAGCAGCGCGTGGATCAGGTGATCCTTGCGGGCATGGCCGCCAATCTGTGTGTCGAATCCCATCTGCGCGATCTGCTGGAGCAAGGTTTCGAAGTTGCTGTCGTGCGCGACGCCGTAGCAGGGCCGAAGCTACCGGAGGGCGACGGGTATCACGCGGCACTGGTCAACTTCCGCTTTATCGCAAACGCGCTGTGGGATACCAACGAAACCGTGCAGCGGTTGGCAGGAAAGGTTGGAGCCGCCGCGTAGCGCCTGTCATGCGCCAGGGGCGACAGCCCCTGGCGCGGCAATGGCAGGGTGCATGAACGGTTCAAAAAATGCATAGGGGCGACTCACATGCCTAAGATTCCTTCGCGCTACAGCTATTTCGCATATGGCGTTATCCAGGCCGGATTGACCTGCTCCATCGCTGCTGCCATCGCAAGCATTCCATTTGCAGACGAAGGCCTGTTCTTTCAGCACTGGCTAAGGTCCTGGAGCGTTTCCTGGCTGACCATGCTGCCGGTTGTCGTGTCGGCCACGCCCATCATTCGCCGCCTGGTCGATCGCATGACAAACCACTCTTAGGTCATAGCAAATTCAATCCACTCTTCCCATGACGAAACTCTGTCCAAGACTCATGGAGCGGCAACTAGATGCAAGACATTATCGACGGCGTACTGAAATTCCAACGAGACGCCCTCCCACAACGATCAGACCTCTTCAAGCGCCTCGCTAACAGTCAGAGCCCGGGCACATTGTTCATCGCGTGCTCGGATAGCCGGGTGGTGCCAGAACTCCTCACGCAGAGCGAACCCGGAGAACTGTTTGTCATCCGCAACGCCGGCAATATCGTGCCGGCATACGGCGCACAGCCCGGCGGGGTATCGGCCAGTGTCGAATATGCCGTCGCCGGACTGAACGTCACCGACATTGTGGTCTGCGGCCACTCCGACTGCGGCGCCATGACCGCGGTGGCCACGTGCAAATGCCTGGACCACATGCCCGCTGTGAAAGGCTGGCTTCACCACGCGGACGCCGCCAAGGCCGTCAACGAAGCGCGAGAGCACGCATCCGCGCAAGCACGCGTGAATTCCATGGTCCGCGAGAACGTCATCGCTCAGCTGGCCAACATCAAGACCCACCCTTCCGTGGCGCTCGCGCTTGAACAAGGCCGCCTGAACCTGCACGGCTGGGTCTTCGACATCGAAACCGGCGCGATCGATGCCCTGGATGGCGCTACCAATACTTTCGTTTCGATCGCGGCGCATCCCGATGCATCCGCAACCCCACGCAGTCGCGAGTCGATCGGCGCCTGAATGCCTCACCCCACGTTCCATCCTCTCAAGGAGTCAGCATGACCCAATCCCAATTCAACCAATCTTCCCGTCAAGCCCTGAGCGATGACATCATCGACGCCAAGATCCGCAAGGGGCTCACATTCGAGCAGATCAACGAAGGCACCGGACTGAGCCTGGCATTTGTCACGGCCGCCCTGCTCGGCCAGCATCCGCTGCCCTCCCCCGCGGCAAAGATCGTCGCCGACAAGCTGGACCTGGGCGAAGATGCCGTGCGCCAGTTGCAGACCATTCCTGTGCGCGGCAGCATTCCTGGCGGCGTTCCGACTGACCCGACCATCTACCGCTTCTACGAGATCGTGCAGATCTACGGCTCGACGCTCAAGGCCCTGGTTCACGAGCAGTTCGGCGACGGCATCATCAGCGCCATCAACTTCAAGCTCGACATCAAGAAGGTGGACGACCCCGAGGGCGGCCACCGCGCGGTGATCACCCTCGACGGCAAGTACCTGCCGACCAAGCCGTTCTAGTCTCTTAATGTGGCACCTACTTGCAGGGCGCCGAAGGTGCGCCTTTTTTTAGTCGATCACACGAACGTGGTCGCTATTGGATACCATCATGTCCACATTTTCCGCAGCCCCGGCCATCGCCGCATTGATGGGAAGCGCGCTCGCAATTTCTTCCGTCATCGCCAGTAATCCTTCGGTCGACAAGCCGGCCTGTGTCTATCAGCGTATTGACGAGCGGACGACCTCGCAAGCCCAGCCTTCCGATTGGACGCCGCTGAGCGTCGCCCGCCTCGATAGGCGACGCGACCCCTTGTCGGATGACGCGCGCAGCCTGGCGGCGGCAGCCGCAGACGAAACCACCGGATAGCGACTGACCGGTGCTTCCAGTCGGTTTGCAGCGAATCTGGACCCAGGATTTGCATCGAAACCTGACCGTAAGCCGTCATTGCGCGTGCACTTCGGCAGCTATGGCATGCTGCCCGGCCACCAGCATCGCATGTTTTCGGTCGCGCGTCTCGGCCACAGCGATCAGGTCAAAAACTTCAGGGGTACTGACTTGAGGAGGCTCGCGCCTGACAATCAAGGTCGATCACTGCGCCACGCCGAGCAGCCAGGCAAGTCGACCAGCGCGTCTTTAGGCAATGCATCCAGGGCTGCTCGAGGCATGCGCTCAAGACGCCTATCGATCAAGCCGTCCAGTTGCCTCGGATTTCTTACTATTACGAGTTTCCCGACATGGCCATCAAGCTGCTGCATCCCCTGGCCGGCCCACGCCGCGGCAACACGGTGGTACAGCGACTGACTTGCGCTGGCGACGACGACCGATGCGTTTTTGTGCTTGAGTGTCGCTACTTCACGTCAGTGATGACACCTAGAGGCCTGCGCGTCTATCCAGGCGCAAAAAACTGGTGCCTGTCCAGCGGAGAACTTGTCAAGTTGATCGACAAGGATCTGTTTCTCGTCCTTCACACCGGGGAAATGCTCATGAGAGTTGGATGATTCGAAAACGGTCGGATGACTCATCAGGCCGCGGCCAAGCACAACATGTAAGCTCGTTCCACACCGCACACTGCTCAATGTGAACCGCGCCGGTTTTTCCGGAGGCTCCCACTCTTGAGTGAGAATGGAGCCTATGAAGAAGACGTCAAACAGGTTTTCCCGGGAGGTCCGGGAGCGGGCAGTTCGCATGGTGCTGGAGCACCAGGGCGACCACGGTTCGCAATGAGAAGCGATAGTCTCGATTGCGGCTAAGATCGGCTGTACGGGACGACCACTGACGAGCGCGAGCGCATCAAGCCCTGGAGCGGGAAGTCCGGGAACTGCGCCAACCCAACGAGATTCTGCGCAAGGCCAGCGCGTATTTTGCCCAGGCGGAGCTTGACCGCCGGTTCAAGCCATGAAGGCTTTCATTGACGAACACCGTGGCGTCTACGGAGTCGAGCCGATCTGCAAGGTGCTGCCGATCGCTCCGTCGACGTATTACAGCCACGCCGCCCGGCAAGCGATCCGTCCAGGTTGCCAGTGCGGGCCCAACGCGACGCGGTGCTGCGCAAGGAGATCCGGCGAGTCTGGGACGAGAACTTCCTGGTCTACGGGGTGCGCAAGGTCTGGCGCCAGTTGCTGCGCGAAGGCATCCCGACTGCCCGCTGCACGGTGCGTCGGCTGATGCGCGAGATGGGCCTGCGTGGGGTGTGCGGGCCACGGTCAGCGACCATGCAATGCCGTCTCCAGCCGATCTGGTGAACCGGCAGTTCCAGGCCCCGCGCCCCAATGCCCTGTGGGTGTCGGATTTTACGGTACGTCTCGACCTGGCAGGGCTTTGTCTATGTCGCCATCGTCATCGACGTGTTCGCCCGGCGCATCGTCGGCTGGAGGGTATCCGCCTCTGCTCAGACAGACTTCGTGCTCGACGCTCTGGAACAGGCCCTGCATGATCGCCAGCCCGCCCGTCAGGTTGGTCTGGTCTATCACAGCGACCGCGCCCCAGTATGTCTCGATCCGCTACACCGAGCGCTTGGCCGAGGCCGGCATCAAACCCTCGGTGGGTAGCGTAGGGGATTCTTACGACAATGCCCTGGCCGAAACCATCAACGGGCTGTACAAGGCCGAGTTCATTCACCGCCCGCTCTTGGCGCAACCTGAAGGCTGTCGAAATGGCCACCCTCGAATGGGTGGACTGGTTCAACCACCGCGGCCTTCTGGGGCCGATTGGAAACATTCCCCCGCCGAGGCCGAAGACCTGAGTCCCGCATGGCCGCGTGACTCAAACAAATGAGCCTCCGGGATTCCCGGCGCGGTTCAGTGTACGACAGTTGCTCAGCAGCACCGGGAAGGCCGACAGCCCCATCCCCAAGCCGGTGCGCTTCATCGTGTAGAAGGGAGCGAACACATGCTCGGGGTTGTGCGGAGCAAAGCCCGACACCGAATCGCGCACGGTCACGAGCAAGGCAGCCCTGCCGTTAAAGCCCACGGCGGCCGGGCGAGCGCGAACGTGCCCCGCGGTGCGAGCTTTCAATTCACGGTGCCTGTTGCCCATCCAGACGTTTCATCGTGATCGCCACGCAGCGCGAGGACATCTTGCATGGTTGCCCTCGACTTTGCGCGTGCCAGTTCAGTGAGACCGCGCGATGGGAACTTGACAATAACCAACCAGTCGTCTATTATTATTTCCACTGCTCACCGACCACCGCGACATGCCAAGACCCGCTAACCCCGAGAACCCGTAACCGACTGCTTATCGACGATGGTCGTGTGATTCACAGCGCCGGTTTCAATGGGGTCCGGCAGACCATCACGCAGCGTTTCATTGACAATACATAGACGACCAGTCATCCTATAACCCCAGAAACGACGCGACGGCTACGTCCAATGATTGTCTAGCGTTCGGGGCGGGTGCTATGAATAGTTTGTTCGACCAAGCCGCAAGAGCGCGGAGGCATGATGTGCGGAATTGTAGGAATCGTCGGGGCAGGACCAGTCAATCAGTTGTTGTATGACACACTCCTGTTACTACAACATCGTGGGCAAGATGCCGCTGGCATTGCGACTTCGCGGGGAAGTCAGTTTTATTTGCACAAAGCGAAGGGACTTGTACGCGATGTGTTTCGTACCCGCGACATGCGCTCACTCTACGGGCACAGCGGAATCGGCCATACACGATATCCAACGGCAGGTTCAGCTGCGAGCGACGAGGAGTCCCAGCCGTTTTATGTAAACGCCCCTTTCGGCATTACGTTATCGCACAACGGCAACCTAACCAATACGACGCAGTTGCGCGCCGAACTTCAGTCGCTCAATCACCGACACGTCAATACCCGGTCTGACTCAGAGGTCCTGTTGAACGTCCTCGCGAGCGAGTTACAGGATGTGACCTGTGGCACAGGTATTGATAGCGACGCCGTATTCCGCGCAGTCTCCGGCGTCCATCGTCGCGTGCGTGGAGCGTACGCCGCAGTTGCGAGTATCGCCGATCAGGGGTTGCTCGCATTTCGCGACCCTAACGGCATCCGTCCCCTGTGCATTGGTTACCGTGAATTCGGGCCGACGAGGGAATGGATGATCGCTTCAGAATCCGCAGCCCTGGAAGCGAGCGGGTTCACCTTGATGCGCGACGTAGCGCCCGGCGAAGGTATATTCATTGACCACGCAGGAAAATTGTCTTACAAGCAATGTGCATCAAGTGTGCGCAACCTTCCATGTGTGTTCGAATATGTTTATTTCGCTCGGCCGGACTCGGTGATTGAGGGAGTGTCAGTGTATGCCGCACGGATGCGGATGGGCGAATACCTTGCCAGATCGGTCGCGTCGAATTTCCGCTCGGCCGACATTGATGTGGTAATGCCAGTTCCCGATTCGTCCCGTCCCGCAGCCATGCAGCTTGCAGCCAGCCTAAACCTTCCTTATCGCGAGGGGCTGGTAAAGAGCCGTTACATAGGTCGCACTTTTATCATGCCTGGCCAACAAATGCGCCAAAAATCCGTACGCCAAAAGCTTAACGCCATGGGCATAGAGTTCAAGGGGAAGAACGTTCTCATCGTTGATGATTCAATCGTTCGTGGGACTACCAGCCGTGAAATCGTCAACATGGCACGCGCTGCGGGCGCCAATCGAGTCTACCTTGCCTCTGCGGCAGCCCCAATCCGTCACCCAAACGTTTACGGAATCGATATGCCCCTGCGAGAGGAACTGATTGCAAGCGGCCGCGATGTCGACCAGGTTTGCACCATCCTCGGCGTGGATGGTTTGGTGTATCAGGACATCATGGACATGCAAAGATCGGTAACCGATCTTAATCCGGCCCTCAAAGAGCTCGAGACGTCATGTTTTGATGGCCGATACGTAACGGGCGACATTACGCCCCAATACCTGGAGAAGCTAGGTGAGCTGCGGCGATGCTAGCTCTCTCATCCAATGGAAGAACCCGTTCCCACTACTAGGGGTAATCGAATGGAAGGGGCTTCCGCCGCAACCTCGGGACGGGGAAGTCCCTTCCATTCGATTACCCCTCCTTCCGGACGCGCCCGAGGACGTGCCCGAATGGCCTCTGCCCCCGCGCGTCGGACAAGTCCGTTAGCGCAGCCTCGGGGTCGCCGGCCGGACTTGTTTCGCCATCTCCACACTTCGGTCATCTTGGCATAAGGCGAGGACATGCTCGTATTTGTTCTGTGACTTGCTCTAGCACTCCGGGATCGCAGAACTGAGCCGGAAACTGGCCACAAGCTATTGAGATTTACAAAAAACATGACAACGGATTCTAGGCTGGTGCGTTTTATCTCGAACAGGTCGATTGGGAGGGTCGGCCGACAAGCGGCAGGCGGCCCTGCGCGAGCGAATGGCCGTTGGACTTTTAGGAATGGCCGCTACCGTCATGGCGACCTGAACGACAGCAATGGGTCGCAAAGAGACAGTGAGCGACCGGTGCGGGGCAGTCCAAGGAATTCGCGCTTCAATTCAGGTCAGTCTCGGTATTTCCGGTTCTCATCCGAACGAGCGCGGACCGAATTGGACGCTAAGTCGTTGATTTTTCGGAGAACGCAGTCTCGAGAATTCCGATTCCTCGCACAAATTGCGGGGAAACGGGATTAGTGAGACTTCGCCGCTTCTTGTAAGACAGGAAATAGCGAATTGATGAGACTGCGGGGACTCAGCGGGGAGCGCGTTGAGCCTCCGCCGACGCAAATCAGCGAGTTTCTGAAGAACAAGGTTACCGGCGACGGGCCGCAGTCGACCGAAAAAGACGTTCACCACAGTCTCCTTATTGAGTACGGCATCGGATAGATGCATGCTTGACGATGTTCGCCAGCCAAAATTGAGGGGGTGGTACATGACTCAGCGAGCACGGCATCTTTATCGGAGTTCCAATGGCGACCGATGGTCGCTGGTTCGCGACCTGGATTCGGGGCGAGTGTTCATCCGGCATGAGCCCAACATCCCATCGGGCGGCCAAGCATCCGAAATAGCCGTCGGCGATTTCCTCGTGTGCGATGCGCACGGACCAGAGCATGCCGAGTTGTTACGGCTTATCGGAACGCTTGTCGAATCCGGCTGACGTCGGGGATCGCAGTGCGCGCTGCCGTCCGCTCAGACGCGGTGCAAGTGCGAGACACGCGGCATGGTGCGCCGCACGTGCGGAGCCATCGCGCGCCCCTGGCATATTGATTAGCGCGCACAGGGTGAGGATGAGCCTCTTAGATCGATCGTTATTTCTCTCCAGACTCCTAGGGCCGACATTCGTCGCGGTCGCGCTCGGTATGCTGATAAATCTCGGCATGTATGAGAGCATGATCACGGAGGCGCTGCATCCTGGCATCCTGTTCTATCTGTCCGGCTTACTGTCGCTGCTCGCTGGTCTCGCAATCGTCAACCTGCACAATAGATGGCAAATGGACTGGCGCGTGATCATCACAGGGCTGGGCTGGCTCATGACAATAGGTGGCATTATCCGCATCGTCTTGCCGCAGGTCGCAATTTCGGTAGGTTCGACCCTCTATAGCAGCCGCGCCTCTATTATCGTAGCCGCACTGATAATCGGTGCGCTTGGCGGGTTCCTGAGCTTCAAGGGTTACATGCGGCGTGGCTGAGGAAAGCCACCCTAATATCGTGAATTGGCTTACCTTGCACCCGGGCTGTCGCAACCTACTCCAGCCTCGCTTTTGCTACGTTGCCTCGGTGATGAGCGGATCCAAGTCCCTCACAACTGGAGGACCAAATATGCAATTTCAGAATAGCAATCTACACGTGGTGTATGACGGTGCGTCCTGGGCCATTGCAGTGGAAGGCGAAGGTCGTTTGGAATCGGGTCTGGACTTCACAACAGCCATTGCAATAGCAACCTCTTTTGCCGTGGAGCGGCGAGTCCTTCTCTATGTGCACGACAAGCAAGGTGGCATTGCTGAGCGCATCGATTTTGGCAATGCAATGGTCGCTAACGAAGGGCATGGGCTTTCAGCAATGCCCGACCAAGGAACGCCTGACGCTGAAGGGTCGTCGGGTCAAGTCCACCTTCCCGCCGAAAAGGACAACGCCCACTAGGTGGTCCGGCGCTCGATCTTACGCCAACGTGTGTACTTCTGCTTGATTGGAGGACTAGTACCCCTGCCCGCCTCGGCATCGGACGACACCAATGAGAAACAGGCACTGAGCGTCCATGCCTGTTGGCTCACCTCAACGCTGACAGCGGGATTCCGCGCAACCTCGCCGTCATGCGCGGTCTGATAAGCGCGCCTCATTCCCTGTCTAGTGGATCCGTGGATGGTGCGTTTTCGTCATTGAAACAACCTTAAATGTGACAGTGGTGTAGACACTAAGGCGGATGTCGAATCAGTAACTCTCGTCCAACATTGAATATGCGGGGCGGGTGTTTGGGCCCCGCATTTACGGGCCCTGAGGTACCCCCCGGACCCCGGGGCTCTTTTTTGGTTCATCGCCGATCTGCGTGACCGCTTAGAAACAAAAGGGCCAACCGCCCACCGCTGTTATCTTGGAGTTGCGACACAACAAGAAACAGGAAGGTGGTGGTTGGCCCTACGCAATTGTATGGCCCAGCTTGGCTGCTGGGAAGGCTATCGCCTGCGCGATAGTTGGGAGGAAACCCGTGAAGGGCAGCGCTATTGCGTGATCCGATTGGAGCCCAAGGCGCGCCGGCGCGGGTACTGCAGTGGGTGCGGGCACGTAGTTAGCGCTGTGCACGATTGGGCCGAGCGCCGGGTGCGAGATCTGCCGGTATTCGAGATGCCAGTTGAACTGATCGTGCCGAGGCTTCGTCTGGCGTGCCGGCGGTGTGGGCCCAAGCTGGAGCGCCTGGACTGGCTGGCTCCCTATGCGCGGGTGACAGCACGGCTGGCCGCCAGCGTGGCGCGGCTTTGCAAGGTGATGTCGCTGCGCCATGTGGCAGCGTTTTATCGGCTGTCCTGGACCGCGGTCAAGCGGATAGACCAGCGCCATCTGGAGCAGGAACTTGGGCCGGTGGACCTAAGCGGCGTCACGGTCATTGCCATGGACGAGTTTGCGATCCAGAAGGGTCATCGCTACGCGACGGTCATCGTCGAGCCGTCGAGCAAGCGGGTACTGTGGGTGGGCCGCGGGCGCTCGCGCGAGGACATCCGCCCGTTCTTCGAGTTGCTCGGCCCTGAGGGACGTGCTCGGCTACGTGCCGCCGTCATGGACATGAATACTGCCTACGATCTCGAGGTGCGCATGCATTGCCCGCAAGCCGAGGTGGTCTACGACCTGTTCCACGTGGTAGCCAAGTACGGGCGGGAGGTCATCGACCGAGTTCGAGTGGACGAGGCGAACCGTCTGCGCGGTGACCGGGTGGCCCGCAAGGTGGTGAAGTCCTCGCGCTGGCTGCTGCTACGCAACCGCGAGAATGTCAAACGAGAGGCCGATCAGATCCGGCTCGAAGAGATCCTGGCGGCCAACAAGGCGCTGATGACGGTCTACGTGCTCAAGGACGATCTCAAGGCGCTGTGGGACTATCGGCACCCGGGCTACGCCAGGCGGTTCTGGGAGGACTGGTACGAGCGCGCCATGAGCAGCGGGATTGGGCCGCTGTGCCAGTTCGCCCGGCGGCTCAAGCCTTACCTGCCGGGCATCTTGGCCCACACCCGCTGGCCCTTGGGCACTAATCTGGTCGAAGGCATCAACAACCGGATCAAGGTGATCAAGCGCATGGCCTATGGCTTCCGCGATGACTACTACTTCTTCCTCAAGATCCGCGCCGCCTTCCCCGGAATTCGGCGATGAACCCTTTTTGGGGCGTTCAATGGCAACAGCCGTAGTACGCCAAACCGCGACGCGCGTATCCCGCAAGGGGCGCGTTGCGCCTCCGCAGACGCAGGACAGCGAGTTTCTAAAGGACAAGGTCACCGGCGACAGGCCGCAGTCGACCTTCCCGGCGCTGCGTCTGCCTGCATCCACCAGGGCGACAGGGGTTGTCTGGTGCTACCCAACACTTCATGGACACAACGCACACCCGCGACAGGAGGAAGGGTGGCCTCGCCGCGCGATGCCGCTGCCTTGGCTGCCGGCTCGCCAAGCTGCCTGGTGGCTGGCACAGTCCTCGCGTGGATCTCCAGCGCGCTCTAACCCACGCGCGATCAAAACCTGGGCGGTGGCCCGCCCTCAACTGGAGACTGCCATGACAACTCTGACCGTTAAAGACCTGCCCGCCGAAGAAGGCCTGGACAGCAAACAAATGAGCGCCGTCCAGGGTGGACGGATGAAGCTTCCAGGCCAACGCCCGCCAGGTGACCTGCTGATGTCCCCGGATGGCGAACCGGTATCCGTCTACGTTGACGGGGTGCTGATCAACTCAGTGACTGACGGCTTCGTTCATGTCTGAGCGAAGAGAAGGTAAAGCGAGCCAGGTCAGCAAAGTCCCTGGCTCGCTCCCACTTGCGGCTCTAAATGCGGCATTCTTGCCCTTGCCGATGACCGGCAGAACTCAGCTGCGATAACCCCCTTTGCTGTAAATTCATCGCAATGCGTCGCGAGACGGGACGAAGGTTGCGGAAGGGGCGCGCGACCACTTCACCTCACCGCGCGCAGGTACGGGCAACTTATTGTACGGAACCGGAATTCGTGAGACTAGGTGCTTTTCCGTGAGACTAGAAATTTGGAATTAGTGCGACTGGCGCGTGCTTGCCTTGAGACCAGGCGGGCTGCGCGCTAGGAGCGCGAATCCCGATTCCCTACGTCCCGTACTTGAGGGGAAGCACTGACCGGGGCGCATTTGACTGCTGTCGGCCATCTACGGACACTGGCACGCAGATTAGTGCGGACGCCTGAGAGGCAGCTCTGCACCAGATAACGGACAGTACCTGCGCTGATCATGGCGGTCGTATCGGACGATCCTGCCGCGCTTTGCTGTGTTGACGCCCGCTGAAGGAGGGGCACCCATGCTCGCGAATGCACCTAACCGGATGGCAAGGTGTTGCACTTCAGATTTGAGGGCGCCCAGCAATCTAGTTTGAGGAAAGCTTTGTCACTGTCCTAACGAGAAAATCGTGAATGTAGTCGGAAATAAGTTCGGGGTGTTGGTGCTGTGGTGCATGCCCCGCTTCGGAGAAGAAGATGAACTGTGCTTGTCGCATATTCCCGATCAAAGGAAACCAGTTCTGCCCAGCGGTGCTCGTATCGTGGTCTCCTGCGATTACCAGGATCGGCACATTCACCTGCCCCATGCGATCGCGCCGGTGCTCCTCATCCTTATGGAAGCCCTCTGCCGCCGTGAAGTACGGTGCCAACTCGTCGGGCCTGGAGGGTATCTTGGAGGTAACGTCAGCCCTAGCGTAGATGCGTTCGTGAGATGCCTTGGCCTCGGCACGGCTTGCCTGGGAGGCGGGCTCGAAAAACAAAACCTCCTCATCCGCCAGATCGTTCACAGGCTTGAATGCACGATCGAGAAACACCTGCTGCAGTGGGATATCGTTGTGTCCGGGTGGGTTGGTTCCGATGAGGATCGCGTGAGTAACGCGTTGCGCGTGGTCCAGAAGATAGGTCTGAGCCACAAGTCCTCCCCACGACCAGCCGAGGATGACGAAACGATCGGCCTCGATTGCGTTGGCGAACTCATCGATGAACTTCGACGCCGATGCCATGGAGTCGGGAAGTTTGCCAGTCGAGTAACCGATGCCGGGATAGTCGACGGTGACGACGGTGTACCGCGACGCTAGTCCGTCAAGAAACAACGGATCCCATGTATCGAGCGTCCCGCGTAAGCGGTTGGCGAGAATGATCGTCGGCCCCTGCCCTATCTTGCGGTAGGCAATCCTGTCGCCCTCGACCGTCACGTAGCACGTCGGGGCGGTACCCGCGGAGACCGCGGCATCGACGGCAGCCGCGTGGCCCGCAGTGGGCAGAACGCCGAAGGTTGGCATGCATCGGGCGAAAAAACGCTTCATGACTGTATCTCTTGGAAAGTTGGTGGCTATCTCACCACCGGATCATTGGGAGTGGCTTGAGGGGGTGCAGGACAGCGTGCCGGCATGTCAGCCGAAGAAGGCAGCGGTGGAATCCGGCGCTGGGAAACCGCGCGAATACATCGGCCAGAAATCCTTTCGGAATCGACGCGGTGATGAATCCGCCGGTCACGTCTACCCAGTCGGCCTGCCGGAACACTTCGACCAACTCGCCTTCGGTGCCGCGATAGGGTCGGATCTTGTGATGCTGGCAGATCATGGCGTCCACCAATTCGCCCATGCTCCGGTAATCGGCATCGTCCAGGTAGTCGCTTGCGAGCTGCCGGGACGGCTGCAGGTAATCAAAGGTCCGGCCGGTCCATATCCCCAGGTCGTGAAAGGCGGCAGCGATGCTGATGACAGGCTCTCCGGCCACCGCGGATGGCGCTAGCGCGCTGCAAAAATTGGCGACCCGATACGCGTGGTTGCGATAGGCGATGAAGTCGGCGCCGAGTTGCGCCCTATGCTGTTCAAGAATGCCGTCGAGCAGCGGCAGTTGGGCAAATAGCCGCGGCTGTCCTTGTTTTGGCTGGCTCATGGCAAGGGCAACAGAGATTCAGGGGCTGACCGTCAGTCGGTGGGAGCGGCGGATACGCATCGCCTGGACCGTCGCGCCAGTCAGGTAGACGAGGAAGCCGATGCCAACCATAGCCTTCAGTGTCGGATCTTCCGGACCGCTGAAGGCCGGATTGCCGATCGGGATGCGCGTGCCGGTCTCCGTCAATCCTGGGATCAGATGGAAGAACAGCGTAAGCGAGTAGCCCAGTACGGCAAGGTAGCGTGCTACGCCCGCTTCCCTATGTCGCTCGCAGGCACTGGCAATGGCGAGCACTGCCAACGTCAAGATTGCCAGTGCATGGGGCGGCCCGAATCCGCCATGGCGGAAAATAAAGAGCCCGGTGAATGCCGTAGCTGCCGTCAGCCATATATAGAGCCGGCCGGATCGCGTCCTCATCTCGATTTCGCCGTGCTTAAACAACGCCACCAGACCACACGCCACTGCCACCAGGGCAATCGAGGTGTGGAGTATTCCGAGCGGACTGAGGTTGAGCATGATGGCACTCCGGGTTCGCTTGCTTAGACGCCGTGGAGGATCCGTATCGGCAGCACGTCTGCGCGAGCGGGGGGAATAATCAGGAGCGAACGAAAGCCAACAGGTCCGCGTTAATCGTCTCGGCATGCGTGGTAGGCATGCCATGTGGGAATCCCTTGTATGTCTTCAGGATGCCATTGCGCAACAGCTTTGCCGAAAGGGGTGCGGAGTCAGCATAGGGCACAATCTGGTCGTCGTCGCCATGCATTACCAGCGTCGGCACAGTGATCTTTTTCAGGTCCTCCGTGAAATCGGTCTGTGAAAAGGCGACGATGCCGTCGTAGTGCGCCTTGGCGCCGCCCTGCATGCCCTGCCGCCACCAGTTCGCGATGACGCCTTCGTCCGCCTTGACGCCCGGTCGATTGAAACCGTAGAAGGGACCGGCTGGAATGTCACGGTAGAACTGTGCTCGGTTGTTTGCGACCTGCGCCTGGAAGCCGTCGAAGACGTCCTTCGGCAATCCACCCGGATTGGCTTCAGTCTTGACCATCAATGGTGGCACCGCGGCGATCAGCACGGCTTTCGCAACGCGACTTTCCCCGTGTCGAGCCAGATAGCGGACGACTTCGCCACCGCCGGTGGAGTGGCCGACATGGATGGCGTTCTTCAGGTCTAGATGGGACGTCACCGTTGCCAGATCGTCGGCATAGTGGCTCATGTCGTGACCGCTGGCAGTCTGGGTCGACCTGCCGTGGCCACGCCGGTCATGGGCGATCACCCGGAATCCGTGGTTCAGGAAGAACATCATCTGCGCGTCCCAGTCGTCCGCGCTCAGCGGCCATCCGTGGGAGAAAACAATGGGCTGGCCACTGCCCCAGTCTTTGTAAAATATGTCGACGCCGTCCTTCGTTCTGACCGTATGCATGGCATTGTCTCCTTGTTGGTTGCCCCTGCTCGCCGGGGCGGTCGCGTTGGTGGCGGCGTCCGCCGCGCGAGACATCGTGAACAATGCCGCCACTGACGCGACGGCCTTCAGGACGCCACGGCGCGTCGCTGTCATCACCGACCGTTTTCGTCGTTCATTTTGCGCTTCCCCTTGCGTCCGATCAGTACGGTCCCCTATAGACCTGGTCGGCTACCGGCTTTGCCCGGCCGTTGAGCTTGCCGCCCTCACTGAGGAAATCGTTGTAGGGATCCACAAGCAGCAATCCTGTGGAAGCCGCGGGATACGTCCCTGGTTGGCTTGATTCCGTCATGGTCTCCCCTTCGCATCCATTTGCTGGTAATTATTTCTTGAAACCTTGGTCCCCGGCTACGTAAAATCGGCAAATGTCGCCTGGACTTGCATGGCAACCCGCCGTGAAGGGCCGCCCAAGGAGCAATCCATTGACGAAGCTGGTCTGCCCGGAGTTCGACGAATTCGAGGCGGCGCTTTACGGCGTCCAGGGAAGGTATGTCTTGCGGTCCCGGCCGCAGCGAGACTGGCAGCTCAAGGTGATCGACCTCAATGGCGTGGCGATCATGATGGGCCGGGAGGGCGCCTCCACGGCCTATTCGGGTATCGGCATGCCCGACTACTTCAATGTCTTCGTGCCGTTGAGTGCACAACAATGCACCATTGTCGATGGCCGTGCCTTCGACGAGCGCACGGTCGGCTGGATGGCGCCCGACCAGATGTTCCACATCGTTGCGGAGCGGGCGGCAAGCTGGCTGACGGTGGCGATATCGGCGCCATTGGTCCTGCACTGGGTCCACACGCACGTCGACGAGTTCGACGCCACGCTGCTCTCCAACAATCTGGTCTGCACCGGTCGAAACGGCGTGCCGCAACTGCTGGCAACGATTCGGCGCATCTTGCGCGTCGAGCGCGACGACCCAGACCAATTGCGCCATCCGGCCGCCACGCTCACGGCTCGCGCCGAGCTGATCAACCTCGTGTTTCGCGCCGTGCTGACGGTCGGCGATGGCGCGACCCATCTCCGGCTCAACCCTCGTCATCGGCAGATCCTGAGCAGGGCGCTGGGCTACCTCAAGTGCGTGAGGGAAACGACGGTCCTTGTGGACGACCTCTGCGCGGCTGCCGATGCATCCGAACGCACGGTTCGCAACGTGTTCCATCGATACCTGGGCATGGGACCGCATCGCTACCTAGCGCTGTACCGCATGCATGCTATTCGCGCAGCCCTCTGCAATGCGATGCCGGGCGATACGGTATCCGCGATCTGCGGACGATTTGGTGTCTGGGACTTTGGCCGGTTCGCGGCGCTCTATCGCGCCTACTTTGGGGTTCTCCCATCGCAGACGCTTCGACGGCGCCGGCGTGGATGAGGGGGAGAATTTGGATAGGTTGGGGCACCAGCGGACGGGCGACTGCAATGCGAGATAGCAGGCGCAAACGTCTCCGATACGCCGTGGTATGTGGCGAACCTGACATAGAGCGGACCGTGGGCCTGGACAACGGCGATCCCTTTATCATGCTCTGGATTGGCTATGCGGAACAACCGTCGACAAGCGATCGCCCGCGTCGGTCGATCAACTGCCAAAGCGACAGTGGAAGCGGATGACTGTTGGACTCGGATAGCTGCCACCGAGTTGTGGAGGAGTCGAACGGCTCAGAAGGGTCGGGAACAGCCGACCGGCGCTGGCTCTCGCAACACGTGTGCTGGGCAAGGCCCGCCCTCGCTACCCCGGTGCGCGAGGGATGCCCTGCATGGGCTCGGCAATCGGGCCCATGACGACCCAGCGATGCATCCCGAGTGGCCAGCGCTTGACATCTCGGCCGGCGCGAACTTTGCTTGCGATAGGAAGCGGCTCTCCAGTTATCGCCCATGCCCTTGCAGACGCCCCCTTCGCCCTCCGCCCGTACCTGGGCCCTCCACTGCACGCTCTTTCGCGGGCAGACTCCGCCGCGCGCATGCCTGTACGTGCTCGCGGACCTGCGCCGAGGCGTCGCGCTGTCGGCCATACTGGCCGAACAGCCGCTGGGTGGTGCCTTGGCCGCATGGCTGGAGGCGGCCGCGATCGGCAGGCCCCCGCCACGGGCGCTGCAGTCGGCCGAGCTGCCCTCGGAGCAAGACCGGCGGGCTCTTTGCGCATGGATTGCAGCCTACGACGTTGTTCTAGAGCCGCAGACTCTGGGTGGGCGTTTCTGGAAGCCTGTAGATCAACTCTTGCAGTCGGCGTGGGAGAGCCTTGGTCTGGCGCCCGGCGCAGTCGGCGAGATGCCGACCTGGTCCGGCGCGCAGCAGGGGCTGGACCGCTGGTTTCGCGAACATTGCCAGCACCTCAGCGGGGTGTGACACCGCGCGCGGGGGCGTCTGCGATATTGGCTACCCGGTGGTGGGAACGGCGGTAGCCGCTGCAGGTCCTGAGCACCCGGCGGGGGCCCCATCCGCTGGAAGCAGCGGTGGTGAAATAGATGTTCAAGGAAGCGCGGGTGCGCAACATGTGGGCAGAGACCGGCCATCTTCAGCCGTACGCCTTCGCGCTCGGACAGCCATTCAAGCGGCCGCTCCGCTCAAACAACGGACCTCCGTACTGGGGTCGTGTCGACGGGTCATCGGCCGTTTCTGCCGCTCGTCCAATCCCACGTGCAAGCGCCCGCATCGCACAAGCCTTAAGATAGATGGACCGTCGTCGGACAAGAAATGGCCGCTCATGGAAACGACCATTTCAGCCCGCTGAAGCTAGACGCCTGTAAGCACTTCTACGAGCCCCTGTAGCCGAGGCGCTTCGAAACCGCCTGCGCACAAGCATCCAATGCTTTGGCCACCGGCCCCTCCCAATCGGTATCAACAGTGCCGGTCGGTCCCATGATGGTGATCGTCAGCGCAATGTTTCCCGAATAATCGAACACCGGCGCAGAAAAGGCGACGATCCCTGGCGTGGGATGGTTGATGCTGCGAGACATGTGGCGCGCCCGCGCTTCCTTGATCATTTCCTCGACCACGGCGGCGTCCAGTGGATGCGCAATATCGGGGCCGAGCCGTATGCGATCGTCCAGCAACAGCCTTTCGGTGAACTGACGTGGGAGGAATGCCGAGAAAACCCTGCCGGTCGCCGTATTGGCGAGCGACATGACCGTGCCGGTGCGGATGTTCGTGTGGATGGGATAGGACGCATCGATCAGCCGCACGATGACCGGCCCAAGGTTTCCCCACACAGCGAGCGCGACCGCGTGCGACGTTTCTTCCGAAAGCGCTTCGGCGAACGGCGTGGCCTCGCGGATCGGGTTCAGCGTCTGCAGGCTGGTCAGCCCGAGCTGGATGGCCATCGGGCCGAGCAGATAGTGACCCGTGACCGGGTCTTGGGCGACGAGCCCGATCTTGCCAAAGCTCACCAGATACGGATGGATCTTGCCGGACGGCATGTTCGCCGCCTTCACGAGATCGCGTAGCGCCATCGGCCTGGCCTCGGAGGCCAGTACCTTCAGGATTTCTCCTCCCACTTCAATCGACTGGATGCCGCGGCGCTCTCGCTCGGGTGCCTGGTCGGTCTGGTCCACGGTATGTCCCTGCTATGAGATGGATAGTGCGCGCAGTATAGCACTAGGCATTATCTAATAAACAAGCGTAGGGTTAACATGTAGATATTTTCAATCGCGCTAGTACTAATCTAGCAAACATGGTGGCACCGCTCTTGGCGTCCGTACCGCCCGCACTTGAATGGAGAAGTCGATGTCTACACTGCAACAGGAAAAATGTGATGTTCTGGTCATCGGATCAGGCGTCGCCGGCATGTCCGCGGCCATTACCGCCGCCAGCCGGGGGCTGAAGGTCATCGTGGCCGAGAAGGCAAACTATTACGGCGGCACGACGGCCCGCTCAGGCGGCTGGCTCTGGGTGCCGAACACCCATCTGGGCAAGGCATACGGCCATCACGAACTACCGGACCTGGCGCTGACCTATATCCGGAACCAGGCCGGCGCCGGGTTCGATGAGGCGCGTGTACGCGCCTTTCTGGCGAACGGCCCGAAAGCGATCGAGTTCTTCATGACAAAGACCGCCGTCCAGTTCGACATGCCGCTCACGTTCCCGGACTACCACGCCGAGGCGCCCGGCGCCGCACAGGGCGGCCGCTCGATGGTGACGCGTCCATACGACGCGCGCGAACTCGGCCCGTTGCTCAAAACCCTCGGCCCCGTGCTGCCGGAACTGACGGTCTTCGGCGTGACGATCGGCTCCGGCAAGGAGATCGTCCATTTCATGCGGGTGACGCGATCGCTGCAGTCCGCGTGGTATGTCACCAAACGCCTGACCAAACATTTCCTGGAGGTAATGAAGTACGGGCGGGGCATGACGCTGACTAACGGCAATGCGCTGGCCGCGCGGCTCGCGAAGTCGGCAGCCGACCTGTCGATCCCGGTATGGCTGTCGTCGCCTGCCGTGCAGTTGTTGCAGGAGGGGGGGCGCGTCACCGGCGCGGTGCTTGAGCGCGACGGCCAACGGGTCAGCGTGAAGGCGCGTCACGGTGTGGTGCTGGCCAGCGGCGGATTCCCGCACAACCTCGAGCGGCGCAAGGAGACTTACCCGCACGTGAAGGCCGGGCACGGCCACTTCTCGCCAACGCCGCAGACCAATGTGGGCGACGGCATGCGAATGGCCGAAGAGGTGGGCGGTGTGTTCGACAAGACCCTGTCGAATGCCGCCGCGTGGACGCCCATGTCGCTCGTGCCGCGCAAGGACGGCACGACCGGCATCATGCCCCACTTCATCGACCGGGCGAAACCAGGCGTGATTGCCGTCAGCCTGGATGGCAAGCGCTTCGCCAACGAGGCGAACTCGTACCACGATCTCGTGCAGGCAATGATCGCCGCCTCGAAGGGCAAGCCGGAGACGGCGTGCTGGCTGATCGCCGACCATGCGGCGATCCGGCACTACGGCCTCGGCTTCGTGAAGCCGTTCCCAATGCCGCTCGGGCCGCATCTGCGCAACGGCTACCTCAAGCGCGGCAAGACGATCGAGGACCTTGCGAAGCAGATCGGTGTCGATCCGGCGACACTCGCCGCCACCGTTCGCCGGTACAACGAAACGGCGCAGTACGGCCGCGATCCCGAGTTTGGGCGCGGCAGCAAAGCCTACAACCGCTATCAGGGCGACGCGCTGCACACGCCCAATCCCTGCGTCGCGCCGCTGGCCAACGGTCCGTTCTATGCGCTCAAGCTCGTACCGGGCGACCTTGGCTCATTCATGGGCATCCGTACGAACGAGCACGCCCAAGTCGTCTCCCGGGACGGCGATCCGATCCCCGGCCTCTACGCAGCGGGCAACGATGCGGCAAGCATCATGGGCGGCGAGTACAGCGGTGCGGGAATCACGCTCGGCCCGGGTCTGACCTTTGGCTATGTCGCGGGCAACCACATCGCCGATCACGTTCAGGCCACGCCCCCGAAAGCGAGCACGGCCGCCCCGCGCGAGCCTCTGGCCATGCACTGAATTCCCTAACCGATTTTTGTCACCCACGCGGCCGCATTGCGGCGGCCGCGTGGCGGCGTTCACCCTGAATTTCCCTCGATTGCAATCATGATGATTCCTAAACTCCTGACCGGGAAGGTCGCTTTCATAACTGGCGCGGGCCAGGGCAACGGCCGGGCCATCGCCATCGGCCTCGCAGAAGCCGGCGCGACGGTCGTCGTGACCGACATGAACGAAGCCAATGCCGACGAGACGGCGGCGATGATCGATGCCCGTGGACATGCGGCACGCGCCTGCGCGCTGGACGTGACCGATGCCGCGCAATGCCGCGCCGTCGCCGAAGAGATCACCGCCTGCGTCGGCCCCGTCGACGTGCTGGTGAACAACGCCGGCATCCTCATTCGCGAGGGCATCGACAGCGAGAATGCGCTGGCCAACCTGCAGCGGGTGATGAAGGTCAACCACGAAGGGACTTTCAACGTCTGCCACGCGTGGTTGCCGGCCCTGCGGCAGACCCGTGGCGCCATTGTCAACGTTGCGTCCATCGCGTCGCTTTCGGGCCAGCCGAACACGCTCGGCTACTCGCCCTCGAAGGGCGCGGTGAAGATGCTGACCCAGTCGCTGGCAGCCGACCTCGCGCGCGACGGTGTGCGCGTCAATGCCATTGCACCGGGCGTCATCGAAACGCCCATGACCGTTTCCACGCGCACGGACCCGGCGAAGCTCGAACGCTTCATGTCCCGCATCCCGATGAACCGGGTTGGGCAACCCGAAGAGCTGGTGGGCGCGGTGCTGTTTCTCGCCTCGTCGATGTCCACCTATGTGACCGGCGTGACCCTGCCCGTGGACGGCGGGTACCTCGCCGCCTGACCCTCACAAACGAGGCAAGCGCGCACAGCGCGCTTGCCCGCCCATCCAGGAGACAACGATGAAACAGGCATCCCGCACGATCGACGTGCAGTCCTTCATCGACGCCGAACGCTTTTCCCCTTGCCAGTGGCTGGTCCTCGCCTTCTGCTTCCTCGTCGTGGCGGCCGACGGCTACGACACGGCGGCAATCGGTTTTATCGCACCGTCGCTGGCGCACGAGTGGGGCATCGGCCGCGGCGAACTCGGTGTCGTCATGAGCGCAGCACTGGCTGGCCTGAGCCTGGGCGCGATCTTCGCGGGACCCGCGGCGGATCGCATTGGCCGGAAGACGGTACTGGTGGCGGCTGTCACGTGCTTCGGAGGATGGACACTCGTTGCCGCCCATGCACAGACCGTCGGCGCATTGACCGTCCTGCGCTTCCTGACCGGACTCGGGCTCGGTGCGGCCATGCCGACGACCATCACGATGATGTCGGAATACGCACCGTCGCGTCTGCGCTCCCTTGCGGTGAATGCCATGTACTGCGGCTTCTCCGGTGGGCTGGTGGCGGGCGGCGCGGCATCGGCCTGGCTGATTCCTCATTTCGGCTGGCGAAGCGTGTTGACGGCTGGCGGCATCGCGCCGCTGATACTCGCCTTACTGCTCCTTGCGCTGCTTCCGGAGTCGGCCCAGTTCCTGGCGGTGCGCGCCGGGGCGCCCGAGCGGATCGCGCGCATCCTGAAGCGCATTGCACCTCGGCAATCGCTCGAACACTGCGTGTTCGTCGCGCCGATGGCTTCGGCAGGCAAGGCGGGAAAGGCTTCGGCTCTTGCACTCATCCTGTCGGCCGGATACCGGCGGCGCACGTTCCTGCTCTGGCTGTCGTGCTTCATGGGTCTGGTGATCTATTACCTGATGACGAACTGGATGCCGACGCTGTTCCGTGAAGCCGGATTCAGCGTGGAACGTGGCGCGTTGCTGGCCTCCCTCTTTCCCCTTGGCGGCTTGCTCGGCAATCTTGTTGCGGGCTGGCTCATGGACCGCTTCAATGCCAACCGTACCATCGTCGTAGCGTACCTGCTGGCCGCTGTGCTCGTCATCGTGGTGGGACGCGGTGTCGAACATCCGGAGTTCCTCGGCATCTCGCTTTTCCTTTGTGGCACCCTGGTCACGAGCGCGGCAACTTCGATGTCCACCTATGCCGCAGGCCTCTATCCGACCGAGGCGCGTACGACGGGCGTGGCGTGGATGCAGGGCATCGGGCGGATCGGTGGCATGGCCGGCGCCTTCATCGGCGCAGGCCTTCTCGGTCTTGGCTGGGGCTTCGGCGATGTATTCGGCCTGCTCGCCGTGCCGGCGCTGCTCGCGGCAGGGTCGGTCTTCATGATCGCGAAGCCCCGGCACGCCTATCCGATGGCAAGGGTGGCGGAGTGAGGCGGTTCGGCGCTCTCGCCATTGCGGCGGTCATGAGCATGGCGTCCATGCGCGCCTGTGACGCCTTGCTTCCGGCACTGTCGTCGGGCTTCGATGTACCCATTGGCATGGCGGCGTGGTCCATCTCCGCGTTCGCGCTGGCCTATGGCCTGATGCAGCTCGTATATGGACCGCTCGGCGACCGCTTCGGCAAACTCCGCGTCGTCACCCTTGCGCTGACAGGCTGTGCCGTTGCGAACGTCATGGCCGCCGTGGCCCCGACCATGCCCGCCCTCGCGCTGGCCCGGGGACTCTCGGGCGCAGCCGCGGCGGGTGTCATCCCCATGAGCATGGCGATGATCGGCGATACGGTTCCGGTCAGGGACCGGCAGCAGGTACTTGCCCGCTTCTTCCTCGCGACCATCGGCGGGATGATCGGTGGCCAGTGGATGTCCGGGCTGATCGCCGACTGGCTGCACTGGCGCATTGTCTTCTGGGTGCTAGCGGCGGGCTCCGGCGTCGCGGCGCTCGTCGTGCGGATGCAGGGATCGGGCATGGTCTCCGACCTGATTGCCAGGCGTTCATTCGGGGAGCAGTTCCGCAGCGTGCTGGGTCGGCCACGCGCCAGACTGGTGTTCGCAGTGACGGCGATCGAAGGCCTGTTCACCCTGACGGGATTTGCCTTTGTGCCGACCTATCTGCACGGCCGCTTCGGGCTCGGCCTGGGTACGGCCGGCGCGGTGATGGCGATGTATGGCGTCGGTGGCCTGGTATACGTGGCGCTGTCCGGCGTGCTGATTAGGCGTCTGGGCTCTGATGCGCTGGCCGCCCTCGGAGGCGCGCTCCTGGGTGCCGCCTTCGCCATCGTGGCGGTCGGACCACGGTGGGAATGGAGCGTGCCCGGATGTTTCCTCGGCGGACTCGGCTTCTACATGCTTCACAACACCTTGCAGACCCAGGCGACCGAGGTGTTCCCACCATCGCGCGGTACAGCGGTAGGGCTGTTTGCCGCGAGCCTGTTTCTTGGGCAGGCGCTCGGCATGAGCGGCGCTGCGGCCGTCGCCGGCACCCTCGGCGAGCGATGGCTGTTTGCCGCCAACGCCGTGGCTCTTCCCCTTCTCGGCATGGCATTCGGAGGACGGCTCCGCACAGACGGTCCCCGTCACCGTCCCGGATAGCAGCCATAGATGCCTGCCACCTGCCAGCCACCGAACCAGTTTGCCCTGAAGCGATCACGACGCTGATCGCTTTTGGCCTCCACTTCCCGATTCACCTGACGACGGGCCGTTCGGCGCGTCGAGGAAATCCCCTTCTTTCAGAACCCGAACGAACACGCATCAAGACAACTGGAGGATCCAAGATGCAAGACTTGACGACAAGAGGCGGTATCACCTGCTGCGTGGCGCTCTCCCTGCTGGGTGCCACAGGATTGGCCCATTCCGAAGTGACCCTGTATGGCGTAGTTGATAGCGGCATCGAATACGCCAATCACCAGCCCGGGAATGGAGACAGCGTTTACCGCGTGACTTCCGGAAATATCGCCGGGTCCCGCTGGGGACTTCGGGGAACCGAAAACCTCGGAAATGGTGTGCGAGGCGTGTTCGTACTGGAGAGCGGGCTCGACGTCGACACCGGAAAATCCGGCCAGGGTGGCCGCCTCTTCGGCCGCATGGCCTATGTCGGACTGCAGGGATCGTGGGGCGGAATCCTGCTGGGAAGGCAGCAAAGCGCGTTCTTCGACTTCGTCGGCAACTACGATCCCATGACGCTGGCGACCAAGTATTCGATCTTTACCCAGGATCTCGCATACATCCAGCGGGCCGACAATACGGTCAAATATGTCGGCACCTTTGGCGGCCTGACCGCGTCGGCGTTCTACAGCTTCGGCGCGGACAGCAGCGTGGTCAATGGCAGTGAAGTGCCCGGCCATGCGAGCCTGGGGCGCGAGTACGGCGGCTTCCTGACCTATGACGCCGGGCCGTTTGGTGTCGCTGCCGCGTATGACGAAATCAACACCGGCACTGTCACCGTCACGCCGGATGCCAAGGTGAGGCGAGTTTCCACGGCAGCGACCTACAGGATCGGCCCGGCGAAGCTGTTTGCCGGTTATCGCTGGGCAAGAGGCTATGACGGCGGCGTCGTACTCGGGTCCGTCGCGGGCGCAGCGAACCAGGGCTCCAACCTGTACTGGCTGGGCGCCAACTGGCAACTCACGCCTGCTATCACGTTGGCTGGTGCCGCCTATTTCCAGGATTTCAGAAATACGGGTAGTGATCCCTGGCTGTTTGCCTTCAATGCCGACTATGCCTTCTCGAAGCGGACACACGCGTATACCTCTCTCGGCTATACAAAGAACAAGGGCGTCTCGAATCTCGGCTTCTTCGACTCCGGCAAGTCGTTCGGAAATGCCAATCCCGGCCAGAATCAGCTAGGAGCCGTCGTAGGGGTGCGGCACATCTTTTGAAGTCCGCAAGTAGCTCCTTCCTTCTGCCTCTGCCTGCCTCGCTCCCACGTCTGGGGAGCAGGCACGCGCCAGCGCTCGTACTCTGGCAGAGGGCTTTGCAGGCCTGAAAGCGAAGGGACTGGCCTGCTGACTGACACCTTGTCTCGCCACATTGGCGACGTCACCAAGTGGGTTCGCCGACGATCGCACGCAGCCGGCGGTCGAGCCTCTGCGAACTTCCGCAACGGCGGAGCACTTGCCGGCCGGCAGGAAGGCTCGGACGACCGCTGTAGGCTGGAAGCCGCCATCTGCCCATCCGATCAGCGAAAACTTGGCTGGACGTCCCGTCGTTACCGTGTCGATGGCAGGCGTCGCGGCCTAAGCCTCCCGCGCTTGTTGGAAGAACGCGGGAGGCACTTCCGGGCCCCATATCCACAACTGATCCTCCGTTCCCTGGACTGTGGTTGCCGGTACTGTGTTGTCGTAGAGGTCACCGTCGGCGTAATGCTCGACGCGGAAACCATCCGGGTCCCACCAATAATCGAATATCTGGCTGCCAAGAACATGGCGGCCGACACCCCAGTGGGCCTTGTAGTTCTTCGACTTCAACCACTCATGACCCATATGGACCGCGTCGAAATCCTGCACTTCGAAGGAAACATGATGGACGTTCGTTGCTTCCGCCCTGGCGATCAGAAGCGTGTGGTGATCGGTAGGCGTCACCCCCTGATCACAACGCATGAAGAATCCGAGATATTCGTCTGTGGAGCCCGGTTGCAGCATCGCGTCTGAAACAATCATGCCCAGGTTCCGAACCGCCCAGTCCCTTGCAGCCACAGGGTCGGGCACGCCCAAGGCGATATGTCCCAGGCGAAGCACCTGGCACGGTCCACGGCGGGGTCGTTGTGGCGTGTTGAAACGTGCCTTCCGGATGCCCTCATTCAGCACGGACGGCGGACAGACCGGCAACTCCGCGACGTCCTCGATACCGTGAATCAATTCGAGCTTTACGCCGCCTGGCAACTCGACGTCAACGCACAGGCCACCGCCGGGACGATCGAGCTCACGAATTCGCGATGCCCCCTCGAAACGCGTCGCATGCTTCAGATCTTCCTCACTGTCCACTTCGAGACCGATCGCCTTGAGCGCCGGTTCGGCGGACTGTTCGGCCACATACAGATAGGGACTGGACAGCGCCCCCCTGAAATAGGCGGCGTGCCCAGGCCATTCCACGGGAACAAGGCCAAAGTCAGCCATGAAACTCCGGGTCCTGGCAAGGTCGCTGACCCCATAGACGACATATTTTCCACCACGAATCTTGATCACGACGGTCTCCGGTACGCGTATTCTTCTTTGGCCTCGGCGGGCTGGAATTCAGTTCCTTGCAACGATCGGTGTCGTCACCGCCACGATACCCTGCACAGCCACCTCGATGACCGATCCGGGCCGGGCATATATACGCGGATTCCGGCCAAAGCCGACACCCGCCGGTGTACCCGTGGCAATCAGATCTCCGGGCTGCAAGGTGATCGTCCGCGTGATGAACTCGATGATCTCGGAAACGGAAAACACCATGTCGGCAGTGGTACCGTCCTGCATGACTTCGCCATCGACCCGGGTTGTCAACCGCGTGTTCGCGAGATCCACCGAGTCTGCGGTAGCGATGACCGATCCAATCGGCCCGCTGCTGTCGAGATTCTTGCCGATGCCCCACTGGCCCGTGCTGAGCGTCATGCTCTGGAGCTGGGCAGCTCGTCCGCTCAGATCATTGAAGACGGTGTAGCCCAGTACACCGTCCAGCGCTTCGCCCTGATTCGCTTCAAGCAGCGGCTTCCCGATGATCGCCGCGAGTTCAACCTCCCAATCCACGCCGTCCGGCTCCGTCGAGGGCACTGGTACAGCGGTGCCCGACGTCACCAGCGTCGATGCCCAGCGCGCAAACAGGTTGGGGAAAGGTGGCGTCGGCAGGCCGCCCTCCTTGCCATGCTCAACATAGTTGATGGCTACGCAGATAATCTTCGCACTGGGTGGAACGGGTACCGCCAAGGTAACGTCCGCCAGCGGCAGAGAGCCCTTGCGCAGTGTCCGGGCCTGCGTCAGCCAGCCTTCCGTATCCTTGTAGAAGCTGCGCAAGGACGTCAAGGGCGCGATAAGGCCATCGGCCAGGACGCCGATGTCGGCCCCGCGTTCGACGTCGGCGTTGGAAGGGCGATAAGCGATCAAGTGCATGCTAATTCTCCAGGGGTATTGGGATTCCCCTGCTGCAATTCGACAGGGGTGCGCCGCGGTAGCGCGGCATCCGCCAATGGATGGCGGGACATAGTGAGCCTCAGGCGCTGCCACTGAAGGCGAGCGATATGGGCAACGCCTTCTGGTCTGGTTCGGGCCATCGCTGCGATACAGTCTTGAGCTTGGTGTAGAAACGTGCGGCGTCTGGCCCATAGAGATGGGATTCACCGAACTTCGAGCGCCGCAGGCCGCCGAAGTTGAAGTACCCCACGGGAAGCGGCACCGGAACGTTAACCCCGACCATGCCGGACTCGATCTCGTTCGCGAAGCGATGCGCAGACTTTCCGTCGCGGGTGAAGATGACCGAACCGTTCCCGTAGGCGTGCCGGTTCGTGATGGCAATGGCTTCGTCGAGTGTCGCCGCGCGCATGATGCCGCGCGCCGGTCCGAAGACCTCTTCCTTGTAGAACTCCATGTCCCACGTTACGTGGTCAATCAGCGTAGGGCCGAGGTAGTAGCCACGTTCATGACCGGGTACGCTCAGATTGCGTCCGTCAATGACGAGTTCCCCCCCGGCCTCCACGCAATCGCCAATGGCCCTCTCCACGGCCAGCTTGGACTGCGCCGAGATCACGGCCCCAAAATCGGCAGCGGAATCGTCATAGGCGCCCACCTTGAGCGCCTGGATCTTTGGCACGATAAGTGCACGCAGACGCTCCGCCGTTTCCATGCCGACGGGTAGCAACAACGATACGGCCATGCAGCGCTGGCTCGCCGAGCCATAGCCGGCCGAGACGAACGCATTGGCCGCAGCCTCGAGATCGGCGTCGGGCATCACCACCATGTGATTCTTGCCGCCGGCAAATGCGGCCACGCGCTTGTTATGCGAGGTGCCCTTCTGATAGATGTACTCGCCGACGGCCGTGGAGCCCACAAAGCTGACGCCTGCGATGCCAGGGTGTTCGAGCATCCCGTCGACCACCTCCTTGTCGCCCTGTACCACGTTGAAAACGCCGTCGGGCAAACCCGCTTCTTGCCACAGGCGCGCAAACTCCAGCGCAGCGCCGGGGACCTTCTCCGACGGTTTCAGGACCACGCCATTGCCAACCGCCACGGCCATCGCAGTCATCACGGCAGGCACCATGATCGGGAAGTTGAATGGCGTGATGCAACCCACCACGCCGATTGGCACGCGCATCGAGAACACGTCGATGTCGCCGCCGACATTGATGGCGTGCTCTCCTTTTGTCACGTGGGGCGCATTGGTCGCGAATTCGATCGCCTCAATGGCGCGGCCGATCTCTCCCTTTGCGTCGGCGATGGTCTTGCCGTGCTCGCGACCGATGATCTCGGCGAGCCGGTCGATATTGGCGATCATTAGCTCGCGAAGCTTGAAGATGACGGACTGGCGCGTTGCATGCGAGGCCCGGCCCCAGCGCTGGCCTGCCTCGGTGGCGGCCGCGACTGCGCGATCGAGGGTGGCGCGGTCCGCATAGGCGCAGCGCGCGATTTCCTCCCCCGTCGACGGGTTGAAGACCGCGCCGGTACGCGCGCCACTGTCCGGCTCAAGCTTTCCTGAAATGAAGTGTCCGATGGGTCTCGCCATGGTTCGTGTGTCTCCGTGAGCAATAAGAGCGAATGCTACATCGACATTTATGCATTCGGTATGGCAAGATGTGCATTGCCGCAATGCGTTTTTGCATAAATGGGAGGGGTGGTGAATCAGTTCAACTGGGATAACTTGCGGGTATTTCTCGCCCTGGCGCGGGCGCAATCCGCGTTGGAGGCGGCGCATGTGCTCGACATGAATCAGTCCACCATTTCCCGTCGTCTGGCGCGACTCGAAGAGGACATCGGATCGAAACTGTTCGACCGGAGTTCGCAAGGCCATCGCCTCACAAGCGCGGGTCACCGCCTGCTGGAGCATGTGGAGAAGCTGGAGAGCACGCTCGCGACCGTGGAATCCGAAGTCTTCGGAGATAGCCTGGCCCTAACCGGCGAGATTCGGCTAGGTGCGACGGAAGGGTTCGGCAGCTACTTTCTGGCGCCGCACCTGGCGCACTTCTGCACACGACATCCGGGCATCGCCGTCGACTTGCTGCCGATGCCGAGAAACATCAATTTGTCCAAGCGCGAAGCCGACGCTTCCGTTACCGTCGATCGGCCTACCACGGACACCTTTGTCACCAGCAAGCTTGCACAGTACCGACTGCTTCCATACGCCACGCAGGACTATTTGCACCGCCACCCGGCGATCCGTGGCCTGGCAGACCTTCCCGGTCAGCGATGGATCGACTACGTGGACGATCTGGTCTTCGCGGAACAGCAGTTCAGCCTGCACAAGTGGTTGCCCGCGGCAAGGCCGTTCATGCGCAGCACCAGCGTAATCGCGCAACTTCAGGCCGTCCGCTCCGGGCTCGGCATGGCCGTTTTGCCGTGTTTCCTGGGGTCCGTGACTGAAGGTCTCGTTCCCATCCTTCCCGCCGAAATCGACATCATCAGAACCTTCTGGCTAGTCGCACCGCAGGAACGAAGAGAGCTCGCGCGAATCAAGGCGCTATGGGACTACCTCCGGCAAGTTGCCGACGCAAACGCCGATTTCCTCATGGGCAAGTCCGCAAGCATTGAATGGCTGCCGCGGTAGACGCTCAACCGGGTTCGAAAGCGGCCATCCGGAGCGTCAGCATGTGAGCGAATCGCGTCCGAGACTTCGGCAAGCATTGCGCCTTGAAACGACGAAGCGGCGCGGATGCCTGCCGCTCAGTGGCTTGGATTGCTACTCTTCCAACGCCTCGGCTAGTAGAACCAGATCCGCGAGTGCCTTGCCACCGGCCGAAATGTGAGTACGCATGGCCTCGGCCGCGGCGTCGGATTGCCCACTCAGGATCGCTTCGACAACCAGCCCGTGCTCGCGATATGACGTCGCGATACGCGCTTCGTTGATCAGGTCTTTCTTTTGCCAGTAGATCGCCAGGCGGCGCCGAAGCTGGACGATCTGCTCCGACAGGAACGGGTTCGCCGCGGCGATATAGAGCACTTCGTGGAACGCACGATTGGCCTCCGAATAGGCCGCCGCGTCGCGCGCATGCGCAGGCACGCCCGCTGCTTCGTGAGACTGGGACAACGCCAGCTTGCCTGCGGACGAAATGCGTTGCGTAGCCAGCCGCGCGACCACGCCCTCCATTTCCGCCAGTGTCTCGAACATCGCCACCAGTTCGGCGGCACTCGGCTTGTGCACAAACATGCCGGCCCGCGGAACGATCGTCACCAGCCCTTGCGCGGCGAGCATCAGCAATGCCTCGCGCACCGGCGTGCGCGAACTTTCGAACTGGTCGGCCAGCGTCTTCTCGTCGATCTGCGCGCCGGGGCTCAAATCCCCGGCCTGAATGGCGGCGATCACGCTCTCTCTGATCCGGTCTTGTAGCGATTGCACGGGAAGCGCTGACTACGTGCCCGCACCCACTGCAGTACCGGCGCCGGCGCGCCTTGGGCTCCAATCGGATCACGCAATAGCGCTGCCCTTCACGGGTTTCCTCCCAACTATCGCGCAGGCGATAGCCTTCCCAGCAGCCAAGCTGGGCCATACAATTGCGTAGGGCCAACCACCACCCTCCTGTTTCTTGTTGTGTCGCAACTCCAAGATAACAGCGGTGGGCGGTTGGCCCTTTTTGTTTCTAAGCGGTCACGCAGATCGGCGATGAACCTTTTTTTTTTCTGAGTTGCCTTGCTGCTACATGTCGGTGGGAGCGTCCGCTTTTTCTTTGCGGCAGACGTTCGCATCTTCGCCTTCCAATGGCTCAGAAGAGTCGGGAAGCGACGACCGGGATCAGGAAGGCCAAGGCTGCTGATCGGCCATCAGGGCCATTTACCGAAGGCCATTGTGGTAGACGAAGTCGGCCTGCACCTTGGGATCGAAACGCACGCATCTCACCTATTTCCACGCGAACTCATTTCCCCTGGGCATTGGAACCATAGATACATGCCAGCACTGCAATTCACACGAGGATCCCGCGAGCCCAGATCCGTGAAGGTACCCCGCCAGATCGAAGACCTATGACCTCGACCGCGAATCGCTGCGCGAGCAACGTAATCTGTGTGAGTTAGGTGTTGCGGAAGCAAGCGTAGGCTCCCACGGAGGACAGGAAAATGAGACCTTCTTAGTTCCTACGTTCTTAGGAGCCGTTTTGCGAGTATTGCTTTAAGGTCTCGCCGGGTGTCGCTTATGATGTGTATGTAAATGGTGTCGTTTGCAATCTGGTAGATGATTCTGTTCATGCCGCTGATGACTTGATAGTATTTCGTTGGTTGGAAATCTATCAACTCGGGTGGGTTGCTGCCCTTCAGTGGGAAATCTTCTACCTGCTTGATTGATTGTTGAATCTTGTTTCTGGTCTCAAGCCAAGCTTTGTTGCCAAATTTATTAATGATGTACCGTCGCAAGTCTTGCAAGTCGGACTTGGCAGGCCCGAGAATTACAGACTTCATTCGATCCCTTCCTCCCTGTCCATCCGCTCCAGTTCGGCAAACACTTCGTCCGTCGGGGTGAAGTTGCCCGTCTCGATGTCATTCTGACCCATCGCCAGAATCTTCAGAAGGGTAACCGTCTGTTGCATGTCCTCATAGGATTGGGCATCCTGCACGACTACCTTTGCCTCGCCGTTCTGTGTGATCAGCATGGGCTCGCCGCTCTCGGTGATGTCCCGGACGATTTCTGCTGCGTGGCTTTTCAGGTAGCTTATGGGCTTGACCTGACTCGGTTTCATATCCCGCTCCTTAGGCGTGAGACTTCCGGTCCAAATATAGACCTGAATTCAGTCTGCGTCCAGCGCAAGGAATTTCCTGTGCTATGCAGTGGTGCATAAGGCATGCACTCGATGCATGTCCTCGGTGAGGAGCCGACTCTACCAGTGGGCGCCAGACCTAGCTCAGACAGTCGCGTAAAGTTTTCCGCCTCGTATAGGGCAGGCGCCAATAGTCCACTCCTCAGACGCTCGACGTTACCTAAACTGCATGGCCGCCCGGCTTGGGCGAGGAAGGAGTGCGTTTTTAATCACGCACAGATATGCGGAACGTTCTACGACTAGTACAGTCATCCCGAGAATAGACTGACGCATGTCCATGTCGATGATCTGCCGGCTGTAACGCAGCGTTGAATGACCGCTGTACTTCAGAAGTTGACGCCGGAGCCGTACTTGGGGGAACGACGGCAGCGGGTCGGCAGCGGCTGCATTGGGTCGATAGCGAATGCAGGTCAACCGCCGGTTCGACATGGTCCACCGCGCGTTCAGCCGCTTGTCCGACAACGCGTCGAATCGGATCACGAGATCCACGCCGCCTTCCACGAAATCGATCGGCAGTCCGCCCTGTCGAACTTCCACCAGATCACCCACGCATCCGCAACAGATCAGCGTAAGAGACCAGCTTGCGTTTCTCATTAGCAAGCGTCTTTCGTTTGGACGCCGAGCGGGTTGGTTGGCCGCGCTCGAACTTGGCGGCGGCGCGTGCGTCCTCCCGCGTGTAGGTCCGCGCAGCCTTGGCTTCCGCCTTCAGGCGTTCAGCTTCTAGCCGCGCAGCAGTGCGTTCCTCTCGCGCAACTTCTTGCACGGCCGACATGATTTCAGCTCTTAGTAGATCGCGCCTTTGCTTGGCAGCGGCACGGGCAGCCTGCAATTGCTCTTTCCTCTGCCGCAGCCAGTCTTTCCCGTTGACCGGCGCAGGCCTGGCCTCTGGCGGCACGCTCAGGCGCAAAGCCCTGCTGATTGAAACTCTCTCAGTCCGTAGCGTGCGCCGCGTTTCCTGCTTCGCATCACTCACGCTGCATCACTTCCCCGGCACCACATAGGTGCGGCCCATTGCAACACCAGTTGAAGTCCATGAACTCATCCCGGCGACCTTACCATAGGACTCCATCTCGGGCTTGGATGAAGGCGCCTAGACACCGGCATACCGCAGCGACCGGCCGATCCCGGCCACGAACCGCCATTCGCATCTACCTGACGAATGACCGGAGTCGCGCCGTCTTCGGTCATAGCGAGCCGCGTGGCCGTGGTAGTTGAATCGACATTTCAATGAGGCGTGACTTTTAGTCCCATCCGCGCGCTCGTTAAAGCGGCTGTCCACACCAATAACCTGCGGTTGCGACTAGCGTTTCTGGCAGCGTCGTCAAGCCTTTGGCCATCTCGGATTCAAGGCCAACCTTTGACTGTCTCACTCAAGACAATGTCATCGACCCCGCGGAATTAGAATGCAGATGCTTCTCAGGAGTTGTCACGCTCGAGCAACGTGACATTTGCAGACGGTTCCTTATTGGAGCCAAGCGGACCTTCGATCTTCGTCCTTTCTTCTGGTCTCCAAGGCCCTTGCCCGGCGCTAGGGGTAGCGCCGGGCTCCTTTTCCCTTGACGAAAGCCTCTGAAGCCTCGTCGCTCTTCTGCGGCTTTGACGGCTACCTCGATGCCGGCCGCATCAGCGATTCAGCGGCGACTCCAGTCAGCAGCCCCAACCTGCAAAACCGGGGTCTATGCCACCACAGCAGCCAAGGATGGTCACGATATGACAACGTCGCCAGGGGGCATCGTTTGCTCTGCACGAGGACATGTTGACGGACTATGCGTATGCGTCCGCTCCGCGTGGATTCGGCCCAGCCAAAGCCGTCCTCGATGCGAGAGATGGCAGCGACTTCCGCCGTACCAAGTGTCTTCGAAGAGTGCTCAGGCGGCCGCGGCCATGCTGCAGTGCGTGGCATAATATCTGCCATTACGGTTGGCAACCACGAACACCAACCATGTAAACGGCCGGCACTGGGATGACATGGAAGATATTCTGAATCCTCCTCGCGTGCGCATCCGACGCCGCGGCGCGGATAAGCATCCCTTGATCCTAAAAGCTGCACGTGAGCTTGTGGCGCAATCAGGCTTTCGCGAAGCACAAATGACTGCGATCGCAGATGCCGCAGGCATCGCAATCGGCACGCTCTATCGGTACTTTCCCTCGAAGACTGAACTGATGGTGGAAGTCGTCAAGTCGACGGCTCAGCGCGAGGTGGATGTGGTCGCTGGTATCGCAATGCGCGACGGCTCCGCTTGCGAGAAGCTTGGCGCCGCCGCCTGGACATTTGCCAGCCGGGCCCTTCGTGGCCGCAGACTCGCCCACGCGCTTGTTGCGGAACCTGTAGAGCCTGACGTGGAGTCAGCCCGTCTGACGTACCATCGCGCACTGTCCCGCGTTTTCAAGACAATCATTGAGCAGGGCATCGCGAATCAAGAGTTCCCGCCCCAGAATGCTGGCGCCTCAGCCGACTGCATCGTCGGCTGCCTGTTCGAAGGCCTGGTTGCACCACTAAGCAACGGCGCTGCCGAAGCATCAACTTCCATGAGTTCGCATGCCACGGCAATCATCACCTTCTGCCTCCGAGGTGTGGCGGGACAGATGCTTTCCTTTCCGCCAGCGGCTGACGCATAGCCCAATCCGACGCGAGCATCTCGGCGAGTGACCAGTCGTGAATTGCGATTTCACTTAAGCTCACCGTCGACCGAAAAAGTTACCCTTAATACGCGGAATTGGTACGCGAACACGCCCGTATGCTAGTATTTTCCCTGCAGTTCCATGCCTTGACATTCGAGCCACGACCTTTTAGCCTTAAGTGAAATCACGATTCACTTAAGGCCGGCAATCCAGATCGGCGAACCCAGCATGGAGACAAGTTCATGGGCGTTCTCGAGTTCAACCCCGACCTGGATCGCCGAGTCAAGGAACTGGTGTCGGAATACTCAGGTCCTTCGGCATCCCTGGCTTGGCTCCTGTGCGATCGCCACCCTGCGGACAGTATTGCCTACGATGTCGTCGACGCTCATGGAAGAGTAGCACGCATCACTTACGGGGACCTTAAGCGCCGTTCGGAGACGTTCGCCGCTGGCCTAGCCTCCATAGGCGTCAGCGCTGGAGACAGAGTCGCGACGCTCGCCGGAAAGAGCGAGAAGTACTTGATCTGCCTCTTGGGCATCTGGCGCCTTGGTGCTGTTCATGTCCCGCTGTTTACAGCGTTCGGGCCGCCAGCGATCGCCCAACGCCTGAGCGGCAGCAAGACAAAAGTCGTGGTAAGCGACGCTTCTCAAGTTGCAAAACTCGCCGCGATTGACCAAGACGCAGCGCCCCTCGCCGTCACCGACCTGATCGTCATAGGCGAAAGCACCAACACACCCGCTGCGTGGCGCGCTCATAAATTTGAAGACATATTGGCCGCGGAACAATCGGAGGTGCCGGCTGCAGCCTTGGGCGGCGATGCGCCGTTCATTCACATCTACACCTCGGGCACAACCCGGAAGCCCAAAGGCGTAATTGTTCCGATACGGGCCATCGCGGCATTTCGCGCGTATGTCGAATTCGGAATCGGACTTCTTCCAAGCGATGTCTATTGGTGCGCTGCGGATCCTGGTTGGGCGTATGGACTCTACTTCGGCGTCATTGGCTCGCTGAGTACGGGCGTTCATAGCCTCTTCCTTCAAGGGGGCTTTGACGCTGCAACCACTTACCGAACGCTAGTCGACCGCGCGGTCACCAACTTTGCCGCCGCACCGACCGTCTACCGGTCCCTCATGTGCTCGGAAGTCGCCCCACCTTCAGACCTGAAGCTTCGCTGCGCCTCAAGCGCCGGCGAGCCGCTCACTCCGGACGTGAATGAATGGGCGAAAGCGGCCTTGGGCACTCTGGTTTTTGACCACTATGGTCAGACGGAAGCGGGCATGCTGATCAACAACCATCACGATCCGCGCCTCGCCACGGCGATCCGTCCGGGGTCAATGGGCATAGCAATGCCTGGATGGAAAGCTGTCGTATTGGACCGAGTCGGCGACGTCGAAGTGCCGCCTGGCGAAGTCGGACGTGTCGCCTTCGACATCGCAGAAAGTCCGTTTGCGTGGTTCCACGGCTATGACGGAGCCCCCGAAAAGAGTGCGGAGAAATTTTCCCCAGATGGCAAATACTACCTTTCCGGCGATCTCGGAAAGTTGGGCGATGACGGTGCTTTCTATTTTTCCTCGCGTGAAGACGACGTCATCATCATGGCCGGCTATCGGATCGGACCCTTTGAAGTCGAATCGGTAATCGCCTCCCACCCGGCAGTCGCAGAGTGTGCCGTGATTGCGGCTCCCGACAAGATTCGCGGGGAGGTTTTGGAAGCCTTCGTCGTCCTTCGACCGTCATTCGCCGCCAGTCCTGCAATGGCCGAAGAGATCCAACAGTGGGTGAAGACACGATATGCGGCCCACGCCTATCCGCGTCAGGTCCACTTTTCGAACGAACTCCCCAAAACCCCGAGCGGGAAAATTCAACGATTTCTGTTGCGCGAAAAACGTGGCGAGATTGCACTGCCATCGCCTGGTAAAAAGGGGAAATAGCGACGCAATCGGCCTGACGACATTTTCCTTCGCTCGCACCGCCAACAGCAATGATTGGCTCCTGTAGTAACCGACGAGACGTTCCCATGCAAACGCTATCCCACGACTCAAGACGACAGGTTGAGCGACCATTTGTCGCTGAACAACCTATTCAGTCGACGCTCGCATCCTTCTTCGAGAGTTCCGCCTGGTTCGATCACCTTACGTCTCAAGAGAAAGCGCGCGTCATGGCCGACTCATTCGAGAAGCATCTGACCGCCGGCGGCACCGCATGCCATCGGGGTGCACCGGCCGATTACTGGCTAGGGGTAGTGGACGGCATCGTCAAAGTGGATACCGCCTCCGCCTGCGGGAGAGCGATTACGTTCGCAGGCGTCCCAGCGGGTGCGTGGTTCGGCGAAGGTGCTGTCCTGAAGAACGAACCACGGCAGTACTCGGTTGTAGCGCTAAAGGACAGCCGGGTCGCCTATGTTCCGAAGGCTACCTTCCTTTGGCTGCTGGAACACAATCACACATTCAGCCGCTATGTCATCGACCAGCTCAACGCACGTTGTGGCTACTACGTCGGGCTGGTGCACAACCTGAGGCTTCACGAAGCCGCAGGCCGTGTGGCATTCTGCCTTGCCGAACTATTCCACAGTCAGCTCTATCCCTCCACCGACAGGACGCTCGGACTGTCCCAGGAGGAGATTGGCCGACTCTCGGGGCTGTCGCGTCAGAACACAAATCGAGCCCTCCGCGAACTCGCCGAAGCTGGGATGGTCGAGATGGAGTATGGAGCGATTCACGTACTCAATCTCGAAGGCCTCCGACAGTTCGCTCACATGGGCGACTGAGCCGAGTGATCGTTAGCAATAGCCGCATTGCATCCGGGTGAAACGCAATGCATGCATGCGGCTAGACCAATTCGACCGCGACTGCGGTGGCCTCACCGCCGCCGATACACAGGCTTGCAATGCCGCGGCGGCCACCGGTCCTCCTGAGTGCGCCGAGTAGTGTGACCAGGATTCGCGCCCCAGATGCCCCGATCGGATGACCCAGGGCACATGCACCGCCGTGAATGTTGACCTTTGCCCGATCTAGCTGCATATCCCGCACTGCGGCCATTGCGACAACCGCGAACGCCTCGTTTATTTCCCAAAGATCGACGTCGAATGCGGCCCATCCCAATCCGTCGAGAAGCTTCCGGATCGCGCCAATCGGAGCTGTGGTGAACGTCGCCGGCGTTTGCGCGTGCGTCGCATGGCCCACGATCCTAGCAATCGGTTGGAGCTGCATCTTGTCGGCAATGGACTGCCGCGTAAGGACCATCGCCGCGGCACCATCCGAGATCGAGCTCGAGTTTGCTGCCGTCACGGTCCCGTCTATCTTGAATGCCGGCTTCAAGGTCGGTACACGATTCAGATCCGCCTTCAGCGGCTGTTCATCACGCGTGACCGATAGCGGCCCCTTCCGGGTATCTACAGTAAGAGGCACCGTCTCCCACGCGAAATTGCCCGCGTCGATGGCAGCCTGCGCCCGCAGGGTCGACATCACCGCCCACTCGTCCTGCGCCTCCCTTGTGAAGCCATACTCGGCGGCGCAATCCTCTGCGAATGTACCCATCAGGCGCCCACGCATGTCTTCGCTGTAGTGGTCCTCGAGACCATCCAGGAACATGTGGTCCATTACCTTGCCGTGGCCGAGCCGATAGCCGGCTCTCCCTTTCGGCAGCAGGTACGGCGCGTTCGACATGGATTCCATGCCGCCGGCAACCATGATGTCGTTGCTCTTTGCCAGTAGCAGATCATGGGCCAACATAACCGCCTTCATCCCCGATCCGCAAACCTTGCTGATTGTGGTGCAAGGCGTCGAAAGCTCCAGGCCACCGTGAATACCGGCCTGACGCGTGGGAGCCTGTCCGACGCCCGCTGGAAGGACGCATCCCATGAGAAGTTCCTGAATGCAGGACGGAGTCAGGCCAGCCCGCTCGACGGCCGCACGGATTGCCGCCCCGCCCATCTCCGGGGCCATCAAGGATGACAGCTCGCCCTGGAACCCACCAATAGGCGTGCGCGCCGCCGACAGGACTACGACTGGATCGTTTGCCGAGTTAAACATGAGTACCTCACTTCGCTGCCATACGGATAGCACCGTCGAGCCGAATCACCTCACCGTTGAGGTAAGGATTGCCGATAAGGTGCTGCACGAGATCCGCAAACTCCTGCGGCCTGCCCATGCGCTGGGGAAACGGCACGGAGGCCCCGAGCGACTTCTGCACCTCGTCAGGCATCGCGAGCAGCATGGGGGTCGCCATGATCCCCGGCGCGATGGTTACCACCCGCACGCCAAATCGCGCCAGTTCGCGTGCCAGCGGCAGCGTCATTGCGACGACTGCGCCCTTCGAGGCGGCATACGCGCTTTGGCCGACTTGGCCGTCGAAGGCTGCAACCGATGCCGTGTTGATGATGACGCCCCGTTCGCCGTCCGCCAATGGCTGCTGCTCAGCCATCAGTGCCGCCCCTAGGCGGAGGACGTTGAACGTTCCTGCAACGTTGATCTGAAGCGTGCGGCTGAACGATGCCAGGGCATGCACGCCGTTCTTGCCAATCACCTTTTCAGCAGGAGCAACGCCCGCACAGTTGACGAGCCCGCGCAGAGGTCCCAGCGCTGCAGCTACGTGGAACACCTCTTTCACACTCTCTTCGTTCGTGACGTCGGCCCTGACAAAGACGCCGCCTGTCATACGCGCGACGTCTTGCCCGGTGTTCGAATCGAGGTCGACGATAACTACCTTCGCCCTCTGCTCAGAAAGTGCTGTTGCGGTGGCAGCACCAAGGCCGGAGCCGGCCCCGGTCACCACAAATACGTTGTCCTGAATCTGCATGTCTACGGAAATACTTGGTTCAGCGGTTGGTGGATGTGTGCACGTCGAGCGAGGCAAGAGAAGCTTCCTGCAGGGGTTGCACGGATGCGCTTTGGCGGTGATCGATGAGCATGACCGCCAGGGTCCCGACCAGGCCGGCAAGACCGATGGCCAAGAAATTCTGTTCAAGTGGCAGTTTCATTGCCACGAGTGCGCCGATGAGCACCGGTGCCGCGATGGCGCCGAGCCGTCCGATGCCCGAGGCGAAGCCCACGCCCGTGGAACGAATGGAGCCCGGGTAGAATTCCCCGGCATATGCATAGGCAAGCAACTGCGTGCCGAGCGTCGAGGCGCCGACGACGAACACGAGCACGAACAGTAGTTCGGTCGCCTTCGTGTATCCCATGAGGGAAAGCGACACAGCTCCCGTGGCATAGAACGCCACCAGCACATGCTTGATATTGAAACGGTCCCCTAACCAGCCGCCACCGACCGCGCCGCATACGGCACCAATGTTGAACACCAGCACAAAGTTCAAAGCAGAACCGAGGCTGTATCCGGACATCGCCATGAGCTTCGTCAACCACGAACTCAGCGAATAGACCATGAAGAGGCCGGTGAAGAAGGCGACCCAGATCATCAGAGTGCTCATGGCGCGCCCACGGGCGAAAAGCGCCGCGACGGGGGCATTGGATACCATCGCTTCCTGGGGCACGACCAAACGATCACCCGGCGCAATCTGAAGCTCAGGAGCGAGCTTGCGAACCACGGCACGAAGCGCGTCGTCCCGTTGCTTTCTTGCCAGGAACGCCATGGATTCCGGCATGGTCCACAAGATGAACGGAATGAAAAGCACCGGCAGACCGGCAACGAAGAACACCGCCTGCCAGCCGTATGCTTCGATCAGGCCTTTGCCGGTCAGCGCGACCAGAATCCCGCCGATCGAATACCCGCCAAACACGATGGTTACGAGTCGAGCCCGGATCTTGCTGGGTGCAAACTCTCCCATCTGGGCCGTCACGACAGGCAGCACGCCGCCAATACCGAGGCCTGCCAGAAAGCGCGTAACACTGAAGGTGACCGGGTCAGTCGTCAGGCCGGCGGCTGCGGTAAAGACGCTGAAAAGGCCAATGCACACGCAGATGGACAACTTGCGGCCGATCTTGTCGGCGAGCGTGCCGAGGTAGATCGCGCCAAACATCATTCCGAACAGCGCAGAACTCGCCATGAATCCGGCCTTCGTTGCATCGACCCCCATCTGCTTCATGATCGATGGCAGCGCCGCTCCAACCACCGCCAGGTCGTAGCCATCCAGCACGAGGATCATCACACACCAGAAGAGAATCATCCGGTGAAAGCCAGAGAACTTGGCTGTGTCCGCAACCTTCTGAACGTCAATTTCTTTTGTCATCGTCTCCTCCATCCTTGATGGGCAAAATCACCCGTAAATTGCTGTCATTCCTTGTGAAACGTCGTAAAGCTCGAAGCGGGCTCGCGCTCTGATGCCAAGGAATTCTCGATGCGCTCCTCATCGGCATATCCGAGACTCATCCCAACCACGAACTTCTCCTGGGCGCCAAGTGCCAACTCCTGTTCGATGATCCGGTGGTACTTCATGAACGCAGCCTGGGGACAAGTACTCAGCCCATAGGTACGTGCCACGACCATGATGTTTTGCAGGAACATCCCGTAGTCCAGCAGGCTTCCTTCGTTCATCAACCGATCAACCGTGAAGAAGAGGCCGACAGGCGCGTCGAAGAACTGGTAGTTCCGACCGTGCTGTGCATGCATCCTGGCCTTGTCGCCCTTCTCGATCCCAAGCAGGCTATAGAGCTTCCATCCCACCGCACGACGGCGATCGAGGTATGGCGACGACCATTCCTGGGGGTAGTACGCCCACTCGTCCGCGTGCTTTGCGGCCACTGCCGGATCATCATCAACACTTCGAATTGCCGCGCAGACCCTTTCCTTTGCGGCACCCATCAGCACATGTACCTTCCATGGCTGAATGTTCACGCCGGTCGCAGCAAACCTCGCTGTGTTCAGGATTGCCTCGACGGTATCTGCGGGTACAGGCTTCGGGAGAAACGCGCGCACGCTGCGGCGCGTCGTAATCGCCCACTCAACCGCGCAACGCACGGTCGGAAGCTCATCAGGCGGGGGGCTCATTCTGTTGGGGTTCACGCTAACGCTCTCTACTGAAGTTGGCTGCATCAGCCTTTCGGGTTAGAGACTAGGTTTCGCGCCTATCAGGTACTGTCACATAGCCGACAATCCCGGGAAATTTCCCGCATCAACTCGAACGACATTGGCACTGTCCTGTGCAAGACAGTGTCCCAAGGGGAATCGCCTTACCCTCCGGGTTCCATTCGTGCGCGAAGCGCAAGACTAATAGAGCTCGGTAGGAGACAGTCGTGAGCAACAACCTTTACGAAATCGGCCTGAAACGCAACAACGCCAACCACGTTCCGTTGACGCCTCTACATTTCCTGGACCGGTGCGCCGAGCAGCATCCCGACAGGGACGCCATCGTTCACGGCAACCTGCGTCAGTCGTGGAGCGCGACAAGGGAACGCTGCCGACGCCTGGCAAGCGCCCTGATCAAGCTCGGTATCGGTAAAGGCGACACCGTCTCGATCCTTGCGCCGAACACCCCGGCAATGGTGGAAGCCCATCATGGAGTCCCACTAAGTGGTGCGGTGCTGAACGCCATCAACTGTCGACTCGATGCCGACGGTGTGCGGTTCATTCTGAAGCACGGCGAAGCCAAAGTCCTCTTCGTAGACCTGGAGTTCTCCGCCTTGGCGGCAGCCGCAATTGAGGGCCTCGACAATCCCCCGCTGATCATCGATATCGTCGATACCCTGGCGCCAGCATGCGAACTGATCGGCGAACTGGAGTACGAGCAGTTTCTCCGACAAGGCGATGCCGACTTTCCGGGAATTTATCCCGAAGACGAGTGGGATGCCATCGCGCTGAACTACACCTCAGGAACAACCTCCGACCCCAAGGGGGTCGTCCCGAGCCATCGGGGCGCGTACCTGATGAGCCTACTGCAACTCACGGATTGGGGAATGCCACGCGGCCCGAAGTATCTGTGGACGCTCCCCTTGTTTCACGCAAATGGCTGGTGCTTCGCATGGGCTATCACGGCGGCGGCAGGTACGCACGTGTGCCTACGCAAAGTCACGGCCGCAAACATCTTCCAGGCGATCGAAGCTCACGGCGTAGACCATCTCTGCGCTGCGCCCATTGTGCTCGCCTCCCTGGCCACGGCGACGGAGGCTGAACGTCGATCGTTCTCGCATCTCGTGCGCATTCGTACTGCCGGCTCCCCCCCTCCTGCAAGCGTACTCAGGGCCGTGGGTGAACTGGGGTTCGACGTCGAGCACGTGTATGGAATTACGGAAGCCTCGGGCACACCGGTAAGTTCATACGCTAACCCCATCTGGAACACAAAGTCAGCGGACGCCAAGGCTCGTCTGATGGCGCGCCAAGGTAACCGTGCGGCCGCGCTAGAGGGACTATACGTCGCGGACCCTGACACGATGCACCCTGTACCGTGGGATGGCAAGACACAAGGCGAACTCCTTCTGCGCGGCAACGTCGTCATGAAGGGCTACCTGAAGAACCCGGAAGCAACCGAGCGGGCCTTCGGAGGAGGCTGGTTCCACACTGGCGACGTGGCAGTGGTTCATCCCGACGGGTACATTCAGATCACCGACCGGTCAAAGGACGTAATCATCTCGGGCGGGGAAAACATCTCCTCCGTCGAGGTAGAAGATGTACTCCATCAACACCCAGCCGTCCTAATCGCTGCGGTCGTGGCCCAGCCCCACCCGAAATGGGGAGAATCGCCTTGCGCATTCATCGAACTCAAGGACGGCCACGCTGAGCCATCCGAGGCTGAAGTCATTGCCTTCTGTCGTGATCGCCTCGCTCACTACAAGTGCCCCGTTCGCGTCGTCTATGGCTCGCTTCCGAAAACCGGCACCGGCAAGATCCAAAAGTTCCGGCTGCGTGAAATGGCCCGAAGCCGCGACGCCATCACCGACCTGGCCGGTTCGCACTAACCCCGTCTGTAGCACTGAACTATGATCGATTGCACTATTGATGGGCACACCGCACTAGTCTCTCTTAAGCGCCCGCCGGTTAACGCCTTCAACATTGAGAGTCTCGCCGCGCTGGAGTCGTTAATCACTCAACTGAACGCCAATGCAGAGGTTCGAGCGATTGTGATTACCGGCGATGGTAAGTTCTTCAGCGCCGGCGCTGACCTTAAAGAGATTGCAAACAGCGATCCCAATCATCCCCGGTTGGTCGCCCAGCACTTTGGGCGAGCCTTTGAGGCGCTCCAGAACGCCAGGCCGGTGGTTATTGCCGCAATCAATGGCTTCGCTCTGGGCGGCGGCTTGGAGTGTGCTTTGTCGTGCGATATCCGCATCGCCGAAGCGCACGTCCAAATGGCACTGCCGGAAAACGCCGTCGGTCTTCTTCCTGCTGGTTGCGGTACACAGACCCTGCCTGCACTCGTGGGCGAAGCCTGGGCAAAGCGCATGATTCTTTGCAATGAACGTGTGGACGCCGAAACTGCGTTGGGGATCGGCCTGGTCGAGGAACTCGTCCCAACAGGAACTGGCCTGGAGACCGCGATCGCGCTCGCGCAGCGAGCTTCCTCTGTGAGCCCTGTCGCAGCCGCCGCAAGCAAGAAATTGATCCACCTGGCACGAGAAGGCGCGCCGAGAAAGGCCGCTCTGGCAGTCGAGCGCGAGCAATTCCTCTGCCTGTTTGATGGCGAAGACGCAAAGGAAGGCGTAGATGCGTTCCTTGAAAAGCGACCACCGCGTTGGACCACCCGGTAATCGCCATCGCCGTCTCGGTCGGACAAATGCTCTCCGATCGGGACCGAGCTGCTAGCGTCCCATCCCGCTAGTACGTGAGAAACGTCGCGTACCGGCTAGTCTGAAACCTTTGGGGGAGTGGCGATTGTTTGAATACGAACTTGAGCGAGTCATTCTTGGTGCGGCAGCCGTCTTTTGGCTTGCTCGCAGTTGGTATAGTTGGTATCTCAATAGGCAACTCAACGAGGCTCGCGAAAAGCTGGCACGGCTGCTTGAGCCGTTTCCCAGCATACGCGAATCACTCTACGAGAGCGAGCGCAGCCTGAAGCAAGAGCACGGGGCACGGCAAGGCCAACACAAGGCTCAGGAGATGAAGCACTGCTCGAAAGGATGTATCAGATGAGCAGCAGAATGTCCCTGAGTGCTGTGGTCCAGAAATGGCTCGGGCTACACGCCGCGAGCCCGCGACAAATTACCCGCATACGCCTCCCAAGACAACACACGGGATGCGTCCAAGTGACAACCTCCGGTCCGGCGGGCGATCTCTCTCTGTTTTTCTTTCGTCATGCGGACGGTTCATGGCGGGTATTCCCGCCCTACGATTCCACATGTGCAGTCCTGCCGCATTATTACGTGCCAAATAACTCATTTCGAAATGAACTCTCCTCACGCTGAAGGGCGCGCCAGCAAATGAGGCAACAGGCCAGCTTGAGAAGAGCCTCGCGAATGTCGGCGCGACGCTCGAAGCGGGTGCGCAGACGACGGTGGGCACAACAAAGGTGATTCAAAACAGAACGGCCTAGCCGAAGCCGAGCCGCTTCTACACCAAGGAATAGAAACCAAATTACTTCAGCGCTTCGAACACGTCCGCTGTGATCTTGATCACGTCGCCCGAGCCGGCGATTTTGCGATACTTCGGTGGCGCTAGCTTGGCCGATGCGTCGCCCTTTGCGGCCCAGTCGGAGTAGTAGTCGACCAGCGGACGCGTCTGCTGCGAGTACGCGTCCAGGCGCTTGCGTACGGTCTCTTCCTTGTCGTCATCGCGCTGGATCAGCGGTTCGCCGGTTTCGGCGTCGACATATTCCACCTTCGGCGGGTGGTAGCGCACGTGGTAGGTACGGCCTGAGGCCACGTGGACGCGGCGACCGCTCATGCGCTCGATGATGGCGTCGAACGGCACGTCGATTTCCAGCAGGTAGTCGATGGCGACGCCGGCTTCGGTCATTGCCCCGGCCTGTGGAATCGTGCGCGGAAATCCGTCGAACAGATAGCCCTTTTCGCAGTCGGGCTGCTTAAGACGGTCCGGCGCGCGTCAAGGTAGATGTCGCCTCATTCATGCAGCCAAACGCTGGTTTTCCGCGCCTGGCTTGATACGGGTGGGCACGGCAATCTCGCGCTCTGGATTGAGCGTTACCGTCCCGATTGGCGACCAATCTCGTGTGTGGCGTGACCAACGACGCGGGTTGTTCTCACGGGCCCGGGCGTACAGCTCATGGCGCGCGGCGAGAATGGTCTCATCTTGTCCGGCGTGGCGCTGTGCCGGGCTCACATAGCGGATGCCGCTGTGGCGGTGCTCGTGGTTGTACCAGTGGACGAAGTGTGCCGCCCAGGTACGCGCCGCAGTCAGGTCGGCAAAGCCCTTGGACGGGAACTCCGGCCGGTACTTCGCCGTGCGGAAGAGGCTCTCGACGTACGCGTTATCATCGCTCACCCGTGGACGCGAATACGAAGGCTTGACGCCCAGCCAGTGCAACATCGCCAGCACCGTGGTGGCCTTGAGCGTGGCACCATTGTCCCCGTGCAGCACGGGCTTGGCCGCCATGGCATGAATGCCCTCGGCCAGCGCCGTGCGTTTGACCAGGTGCGCCGCGTGGTCGGCGTCGTCGCGGTCGTGGACCTCGAATCCCACGATCTTGCGGCTGTACACGTCCAAGCAAAACCAGCGCCCGGCGACCTCGGCCGGTAAGTATGTCATGTCCCAACACCACAGTTGGCGCGGCCCTGTCGCCACGTGCGTGGTGGGCGGGCGGCTTTGCCGAGGCGCCTTGGCACGCCCGCGGTGCCGAGTCTGTCCATGTGCGCGAAGCACGCGGCCAAAGCTCGATTCGCTGGCTAGGTAGACACCCTCATCGGCCAGCATGGGCACGATGCGCGCTGGCGGCATGTCCGCGAAGCGCGGCTCATTGGCAACCGCCAGAATGCGTTCGCGCTCCTCGATGGTCAGCGCATGCGCGGGCGTGGGACGCTCTGCCCCGGGGCGGCGGTCTCCGACCACCAAGCCATCGTGGGCCTTCCAGCGTTGCAGAGTGCGCACCGTTATGCCAGCGACCTCGCACGCCTGGCGCAGGCGAGCGCCGCCTGCGTGAGCGGTTTCGATATGGCGGACCATCGTGTGGCGATCTTCCAGGCCGATCATGCGTCCTCGTCCTTGTCCTTCGGGAAGATGCCCTCTAGCTTTTTTGAGAGTATCAGCAGGGCGGCGGCTTCAGCCAGCGCCTTCTCCTTGCGGCGCAGCTCGCGTTCGAGATCCTTGATGCGGCGCCGATCGGCCTTCGTCTCGCGAGGGGTGGCGCGCGCGTCCTCGGGCTCAGCTAGCGCCTGTGTGGCGGCAGTGCGCCACTGCTCCAACTCCTGCGGATACACACCGTTCTCACGGCACCAAGCGCTCTTGCTGGCCTCGTCCATCGCGGCCGTCGCCAGCACCGCCTCAAATCTGGCCGCCGCTGTCCATGCCCGCTCACGAGCGGGCATGGACATAGCGTCCGCACGCCAGCGCTCGAGGGTGGCCACTGCCACACCCAATTCCCTTGAAACCACTTCCACCGCCGCACTCTCCGGCGGTAACAACCGTGCTACCGCCCGGTCCTTGAAATCCTTCCCGTAACGAGCCACTTCTCTCTCTCATCGCCCCCAGGGTTCAAATTCTATCGGGGCGACATCTATTCTGCCGCGGGGGGGGGTCCTTCACTAGGCCGATAATGATGTCATCCGACACCAATCCGCCCGCGTCCATCACCTTCTTGGCTTCGATCCCCAGCGGCGTACCGGCCGTCACCGCCGCGCGCAGCATGTTCCCAGTGGAGATTTGCGGAATGCCGAACTTCGCGCAGATAAACTTGGCTTGTGTGCCTTTGCCAGCGCCGGGCGCGCCCAACAGTAGCATTTACGGGTCCCCAAGGTATTTGAATTCGATCAGGCTGGATCTATGAAAGGAGGTTACCGCTGAAAATTGACTCGCAATCTACCTAAATCAAAATCTCGCAATCAGCGCGAATGATCGAAGGCTGCTGCTTGTTTTTTCGGTGATTCGAACACAGACAAGCCTGTCGGACGTCCTGCCACACTTCGCGCAACGCGTCCAACAGCCTGAAAGACTGCCCTCAACCAACCAAGAAAAGACTGGCGCCACTGATGGCGCCAGTCGGACGGAAATATTGACTGCGTTGGTCCTTCACTTCACCTCAGTTGGAACAGATGAAGCTGGACGCGGCGTTGATGTCCCCGCTTACATACTTGGGCCACGTCGGGTACTCGCACAAAGGCCTCTTACGGCCGGCGGTAGGCGCATTTACATCTGTGATGACCAAATTACTGGGCGCCGTACCTTTCGTTACCCAATTGTCGAGCACTGTAAGGCCGTCGTAGGCACCTTCGAACTGCCCCCCAAAACCGTGGGATCCGCCTGGCACCAGATAAAACTTAACGAACGTATCGATGACTCCCTGACCAAAGCGAGTCTTAAGACGCCCATAGTAGTCAATAGACATCTGTCCCGGAATGAGCTGATCCGACTGCCCGTGTTGAATAATCAGCTTGCCCCCTCGATCCTTGAAGGATGTCAGATCCGTAGTCGTCGCATCCATGAGACCACTGACTGCCTGGGTTCGAGGCGTCAAGGTTCCGGGATCCGCGAAGTTAAAGGACATGAAGTCCAATGCCGGATTTCGCGCGATAGCGTATTTGATCCACGCATTCGGAAAATCATACATAAAGGAAACGCCTGCGGTCGTAGTAGCCGGATCTGCGACGGCAGCGGTTGGCGATGCCCCCAAAGGCATTACATAGGGATTCCAAAAATCGGTGCCAGACAAAATGTTGTAGCCAGGAATCGAACGAATCCCGTTGGCAAAGTCAAAATTCGTCAACAGAGGTGTTGCGATGGTTGCGACAGTGTTCAACTGAGCATCCGATAGACAGGTATCGCCAGTATCCGCACCGCCCACGCAACGGAGTGTCTGTGGATCGAATGAGCACGCGGAGGGATTGCTGATGACACCATCTGCGGCGCCGTCCAAGCCGTCACACTGTGCCATGACAGCAGTCTTAAGGACCTTCGCTTTTGCGTTGTTGATAAATCCTCCCGGCGCAAGAGACGCTTGAGAAATGCGTCCCATTGCAAACGAAAGGCCAAGAATTTCAGAGGCCGGGAAACTCGAAATCACCCCGTCGAAATCTGCCGGATAGCGTTGCGCTGCAACTAACCCTTGACGCCCGCCACCCGAACCACCGATGTAGTAGCTATGCGAGAACGTTTGACCATAGCGCGCCTTGGCGAGGAAGACTGCAACGTCATGAACCTTCTTTACGTGTTCGCCCGAATAGTTTTTCAGCGCTTCATCATTTTGAAGAAACGTGCCTTCGCCCGCGTTGCCCTGGTGGCCACTGTCGCTACCGAGCGTTACAAAGCCTCTTGCAAGCGGGGTTTTCGTTCCTGGTACTTCGGTATAGGTGAGGCTTGACTGCGCATAGCCAGCAGTCGCCGGAATCGTGCCATCGAACCCGCCACCGCCAAAGTGCACGGACTTTCCGTTCCAATTGCTCGGCAGGTCAACCTCGAATCGAATGTCCGGGGCTTGAAAGTCAACGGGGCGGATCTTGCCCAAGACCTTGCAATATTCGCCCGATACATTCCCCGTTGCAGTCGCAGAGATCAAGGTGGCACTTGCTACAGTCGCGCCCGTCGTGGCAAGGCCGATGGCGCCGGCCGGTACATCCTGCCCCTGGAGGCCCGCACATAGTTCTGCCGCTGTTTTCGGGACACTCGGAGCGTCGGGCGTCGTGGCGACTGGCGGCGTCGCTGCCGAGGCAACTGTCGCGTCGTCACCCCCTCCACACCCGGCGAAAAGCATGGTCGACCCAAGCGACAACAATATTCCTGCTCGGAACGAAGCCCTCAATTCATGGTACTTCATGTTCTGTCTCCTTTGATTATGAAAGCAAATCGCTAGCGTCGGATCGCGATTGGTTTGTGCGGTGCGAAGCAACTGTGAAATTCCTGGGCGCGAAGCTCCGAATAAGTGCTTCCTCGGCGTACAGCGCGATGGACAGCGCTGTTGCTTCGTGTGGATCTCTAGCGCTGCTACTGTATGGGGTCTGAGCGAGGCTGAATGTCTTGTACGCGACAGTGATGGGCAGGCGCACAGCAAAGGTTCCATTAGGCGCACGTAGGCCAGCGTTTGGCTCGGGCAAAGGTGCGCCACTCAGCAGTTGCGACGGAACTCGGCTATTCGGTCCTGACCCACCAGCCTGGCAGGTACCGGTCATCTGCAGAAAGGGCCAGGTAACTGACCTGCATTGCAATGCAGGCAACAATCTTTGTACTCGCTAGCGATGATCTTGTGCGTGTTGCGACCAACATCAAAATCTCTGCCGGGGTGCGCGCAGTCGGCGTTGTAATTGCTACGGCCACCACTTTGGCACGCATACGCCCTTACGGGGAGGGGCGTCCATCCCATTAACGCCCGTTACCACATCAAGTACCTTCTTCACCCCTCCCGCGGCTTCGACGTAGCGCTTGCTGCTTTAGCAGGCCGCTGAAATACCTCCAGGGAATGTCGGCGCCACGACAGGCTGAAGCGTTGATCTGAGGACTCCACCCAACCCCAGATTCATGCGCGGCGCTGACACCTTCACGGAAAGCTTATTCACCATGAGGCGGCTGGAAGATTTCGTGCCGAAGTCCCACCCGCTGCGCTCTATCCGCACCATGGCCAACCAGGCGCTGGTGAAGATGGACCGGTTGTTCGCGCAGATGTACGAGGCCGATATCAAAGGTGGCCAGCCCAGCATCGCGCCGGAAAAGCTGCTCAGAGCCATGCTGCTGCAGGTGCTCTACAGCATTCGCTCCGAGCGCCAGCTCATGGAGCAGACGCAGTACAACCTGCTGTTTCGCTGGTTCATCGGGCTGTCGATGGACGACAGAGTTTGGGTGCCTACGGTCTTCACCAAGAACCGCGAACGGCTGATCAAGCACGATGCCGTGATCGAGTTCTTCAACGAGGTGCTGGCCATCGCGCAGAAGAAGGACTGGCTGTCTGGCGAACACTTCAGCGTGGACGGCACGCTGATTCAGGCGTGGGCAGGCCACAAGAGCTTCGTGCGCAAGGATGGCAGCGACGACGATAGCGGCGACTTCAGGGGTCGCAAACGCAGCAACGAGACGCACGAGTCCAAGACCGATCCCGATGCCAAGCTGTACCGCAAGGGCAAGACCGCCAGCGAGCTGCGCTACATGGGCCATACTCTGAGCGACAACCGCCACGGCCTGGTGGTGAGCGCCATGGTGACCAATGCGGACGGACACGCCGAACGCGAGGCCGCGAAGGTCATGCTCAACGATGCCAGGCAGGTAACTGAAGACCCGAATGTGGAAGTGACTGTCGGCGCGGACAAGGGCTACGACGCGCAGGAGTTCATCCAGGCGTGCCTGGAAATGAAGGTGACTCCCCACGTGGCACAGAACACCTCGGGGCGGTGCTCGGCCGTTCCTGATGCCATTGCTTGCAGCGCCGGTTATGCCGTCTCGCAGCAGAAGCGCAAGCTGATCGAGCAAGGCTTTGGATGGATCAAGACCGTTGGCCGCATGCGTCAGGTGATGGTGCGCGGACTCAAGAAGGTCGACCAGATGTTTGTGCTGAGCATGGCTGCCTACAGCCTCGTACGCATGCGCTCGCTGGGACAAATCCGTCCGCAGTTGCAGTAATCAATGAAATGAACGCGTCCCACCCCGTGAATGTCAGAGCAAACAAAGGCGGATCCTCACGGGCCTACGGCATCGATGTGCCCAAGGTGCAAAATGCATGCATTTCCCAGGCAACCGGAGAATCCAGTGGTCAATCGTACAGCAGTCGGTGTGGACATCGCGAAGAACGTGTTCCAAGTGCACTACGTCGATCAGGAAACTGGCGAGATCGTGAACAAGCCGATCAAGCGGGCGAAGTTCCTTGAGCACTTCACGAATCGTACTCCGTGCCTGATCGGCATGGAAGCTTGTGGCGGGGCGCACCACTGGGCCCGTCAACTGATGAAGATGGGGCACGCGGTAAGGCTGATGCCTGCGGAGTTCGTCAAAGCGTTCAACATCAGGAACAAGAACGACGCTGCGGATGCCCGGGCGATCTGGCTGGCTGTCCAGCAACCCGGCAAGCCCGTAGCGGTGAAGACAGAGATGCAGCAGGCAATGCTGGGGCTGCACCGGATGCGTGAGCAGTTGGTGAAGTTCCGCACGATGCAGATCAACGGACTGCGCGGACTGCTGACGGAATACGGTGAGGTAATGAGCAAAGGACGTACAGCGTTGGACAAAGCGATACCGGAAGTTCTGTGCCGACTCGCAGAGCGCTTGCCTGCTGCGTTGGTAGAAACGCTGCGCGAACAGTGGAACGGGTTGGCCAAGCTCGACAAGCAGGTGGCCGAGATCGAACGCAGGATGCGCGAGTGGAAGAAGGAAGACGAGGCTGTAAAGGCGATCAGCGAGATTCCCGGCGTGGGCCTGCTGACGGCCACGGCGGCGGTCGCGATGATGGGCGATCCGAAAGCATTCCGCTCTGGTCGGGAGTTCGCGGCGTGGGCAGGCTTGGTGCCCAAGCAGACCGGCTCGGGCGGCAAGGTAGATCTGCACGGCATCAGCAAGAGAGGTGATACGTACCTCCGCACGTTACTGATTCACGGCGCACGCAGTGCGCTGACGCACGCGAAAGAGCCGGGGCCGTGGGTCGAGCAGATCAGCAAGCGTCGCCCGCGCAATGTAGTGATCGTTGCGCTGGCCAACAAAATGGCGCGGACGATCTGGGCCGTGCTGGCCCATGACCGGCAATATCAGAAGGACTACGTGAGCGTGAAGCCAGTATGAATGGCTAGCGTAATGTAGAAGATTAACGTCTAACGCAGGGGGTGAACGTCGAAAGGTTGCGCAGCAATCGAGTGTGATGACAGTCAGGTAGGACCTGGGACTCGCAAGACCTGTATTACCGCAAGAGCTTCGAGCTCGTGTAATCAATGAGGAGCGAGTCTGCGGATTTCATAGGGGCCCGCAGCGGAAGTAGCGGCTGCAACAAGGCCGAATATACAGCTGCAACCCATCCTGTCAGTTTGAACACACGAAAACTGTTGCAAAGGGACGCGTTCATATACGCGGTAATGAGGCCGGAAATGAGCGCCAAAACGCGGAAAAAAAACGACGCAGTGACGCCCGGCTTCCGGATTGTGAAAAGTAGCGAACACACCAGCCCTTTTTGGGGGAAGCTCCGCCGCTTCCATGGTGAGTACTTCAGCAGCCTGCTAACGCGCATTACTCCATCTCAGGTAAAAGATTTTGTGTCATTTCATCTGAACCGCGGACTAAAAACGTCGAGTGTCAGGGTTATCCTGGACGTGTTATGCGCAGGGGCGACATGCTACATGCACGAACACGATCTGACAATTCGCAACCCACTTCTTCGAGTACCGATTCCGCGGGAAAAATACGACCGAAAAAAGCATGTTCCCTTTTCGGAAGCGGAACTAACTGCGTTCCGCACGGCTTGTGTGCTTCGCGACGATCCGGCTCGCTGGTTGCTGGCGATCATCATTGATACGGGCGCCCGGCTAGGAGAAATCTGCGGGCTAGCTCTTGAAGATATCGTGGTGGATCATGAATTCCCACACATTAAGCTCGTCGAGCGGCCCTGGCGCAGATTGAAGACGTTGGCCAGCAGAAGAAGCGTACCACTTGCCGGCGCAGCATTATGGGCTGCACATCGAATCCTGGACTCTGCTCCCAATGGCGAGGTGTATGCCTTTCCCAAGTACATAAAAAACGGGCAAACCTCGAGTTATATGTCTAGTGTCCTGAAAGCCTGGCTTGGCCTCAGGGGATGCGACAGGGGGGTCCATGCGTTCCGGCACGCTTATATTGACCGCCTTAGAGAGGTCAATTGCCCACCCGGCGTCCGACGCGCGGTGATGGGCTGGACCGAACGGACGATGGAAGAACGGTACGGCTACGGCTACAGTCTTGAGACCATGCATGGTTGGGTATCGCGAATTGTCCGTCACGACTTCTACGACCTAGACTCTTTGTCCGCAATTCAAGACGGGGATTCTCGCCTGCCACCGGTTGAGTGCGGGCGCATATTCGCAAAAATCGTGGCAAAGCTCGGTCAGCCTCTTTGGCGAGAAGTAAGGGCTTCCGGCACGATTCCCATCGGCGATTTGATGCGTGGACGCGCATACGCTGTCCGTCATGGTCTTGTGACGGTGCTAAGCCCGCAGTATGCGAATCACAGACATCAGACTCGCTATGAGGTTCTTGATCAAAGTACGCAGCATCATCCGCATCACGTAGCGCTGCGCGTACCGGGCTATGTGGACGTGCAAAGAGGGCAACGGCGGCCACAGCGCCCGACCTGGATGCGCTGCGCAGAATGCTTTCCGAGGGATCGATATGTTTGGTTTCCGAGCCCGCATTCGTTACAAGAAAAAAGCAGAGAGCGCTCAATGAAGATTGCCGGCAAGGACGCTTCTTCGCGGGTGGAGTTCAGTTAGTTATCTGAACTGCGATCGTCGCAGAACGGCCATCTCCTGCCATTCGCCTGCACTCTCAGCCGGACACTCGAATGTCGGCTCCACTCAGCTATGAGACTCTGACCTGTCGAAATGGCTCGTCCGTCGTCGACAGCCGAAATGGTCATTCGCAACACGGTCATCGAAGTGAAACTTGAACGTTGGCATTCGCGGCGTTCGCACTTCCCGCCGCCTATGGAGACGCCACGGCACTAGACTGCTTTCCAGCTTGATAACGATCAGTCTTCACGCGCAAGCCGCAACAAGACGTCAGCAAGGGCACGAATCTTGGACTGTACAGCGCGTTGGGACGGATAGACGAGGAAGTAGGACAGGCCGTCTTGAACCACGTCGCCAAACGGTGTCACCAGCGCCCCTGCCCGGAGTCGGTCCCTCGCCATCCGAGGATCGCCGATTGCAACTCCATGCCCCTCCGTCGCAGCGGTGAGCGTCAATTCGAGAGTATCGAAAACGAGTCCGCGGATCGCGTCGATCTGCCGTGCCCCAACGCTTTCTAACCAGCATCGCCACTCCTCATGGCCGTGTCCGGGATGGAGCAAATTGACATGAGCGAGGTCTGCTGCCGATATCAGCGATGCGGCCAATTCGCTTGTACACATTGGCGTGAGTCTCTCTGCAAACAACGGTATCGCATCCATACCAGCCCACTGTCCGGTTCCACGCACAACAATGGCGTCGACGTCGGACGTAGTGAAATCTGGCGTGTCGTCCGCCGATGTGGAGATGCGGAGCTCTGTCCCAGGCAGTGCGTGATTGATGTCTGGCAGCCGCGGGAGCAACCAACGAATCGCGAACGTGGACGGTAACCGCAGGCTGACGACGGACGCTGTTTTAGAGTGAACGTCTGCGTGCCGAACCAGTTGCGTCAATACATTCACCGCCACGGTCAGCAGTGCGTTTCCTTCTGCTGTCAGCGACAGCCCCGACGCGTGGCGCACGAAGAGTGCACATCGATAATGCGCTTCCAGTTGCTGGACCTGACGGCTCACTGCGCCCTGCGTTCGACACAGATGGTCAGCGGCCTTGCTGATACTGCCAAGCTGTGCCGCAGCGACGAATGACTGAAACGCTGTCAGCGCGGGCAGAGAGCGCGTGAGGTCAGCCAATGGATATGCATGGGCCGCATACCCGGGTTGCGAATTTTTCGATTGTTCGGTCATCGGTGCATCACTATCGTGCCTGTATCAGATGCGTGTTCGTTCGAATGGGCAGAATTGTCAACGAAAGATCGGAGAATGATTGTGGTCTCATCGTCGGAAGCACTATACACGCGGCAAGTTCGCATCTACCTCAAGGAGCTGGCGGGCGGCGATGTCGCTGCGATCTGTGCGTTGTTCTCGCCGGACGCACAGATCTTCTCGCCGTTTCTCGGCTGGATGTGCCCTGCGCCTTTCTTTGCAAAGGTCGTTGCAGCGTCGGGAGAAAGCAAGATCACCCCCATCGACATCTGCGTCAGCACGACGGGGGCTCGACGTGCGACCGGTTACTTCATCTACGACTGGGGGCTGAATGACGGTTCCGCTGTGCGCTTCGAGTGCGTCGACGTGTTCGAGTTCGACGACAATGGGCTCATCGAGCGGATGACGATCGTCTACGATACCCACCCGATCCGCAGTACGGTCGGCGACAAATATGCGTAGCCGGAAGGGCTTGCGCAGCACGGTGTTCAGGTTCTCGTCGCTGCTCGCAAGCAGATATTCCTCGCCGAAGATCCAGGTTTCCCCTTCCAGCATCCTGTGCAACTCGGTACTCTTCCTTAACGAGCGCTTGCTTTCGGGCTGAACAACAGCTCCTGCAGACCCACCAGAAACTGCAGACGGTCCGCCACCATCTTGCTCGCCTCGATGATCGCGGATAGGGTCCTGTACTGCAGCAGTTCGGCCAGTTCCGACTGTTTGAGTTCGCCCAGCAGGAGGAGACTGTCGTGCTGCAGCTTCGCGACATAGTCCGAGCACAGGTAGGCAGTGAAATTGCTTTCGCTGCCAGGGCGAATGAGGATTCAACCGGTCAGCAGACATTTGAAGCACTCGCATCGACTTGCGGCATCCCTGAGGGGATCGTGTCCCGCCTGCCATCAAGCTTAATCGCCACTCGGGTCCTGAGCGACAGCAAGCTTGTGAGCCACCACTGGCCGAGAAATTGATAAGGCAGTTCGCACTCACGCTCGGACGCGCTGCTTACGTTCCGAAGGAGCAGCGCTCATTTCCGCAAAAGGATCGCATACAGCACCCACCCCTCATTGTATCTGGGCCAATAGAGTATTCTCATTGGCGCCTTTCGCGCACGGCTCATACACCACATTCACATCGCGACGCCGCACAGACCACGGCACTGTGGTGCGAATAATCCTAAACTTCGCTGATAGGGTTACACCCATAAATGTTGACATCGCCTGAGAGCGCTTGGCCTCCGGCACACCCCAGCAAACGCGACCATGAAAGAAAAGGAGCTCCGTTTCGCAGTCGTGCTCTTTGGCGGCGTGTCGCTGGCGATTTATCAGCACGGGATCAACCGGGAAATCCTGAATCTAATTCGCGCCTCGAAACTTTGTCATAGCGCCGACATGCGCGGCGCCGAATCGACTTCCCCGCCGACCCTTTGCTCGCGCTACCCCGACGAACCTAACTCCTCCACGGGAGACGTCTATCTTGAATTTCTTGACAGCATCAGGAATGACTTAGACCTCCGTGTCATCGTCGACGTAATCACAGGAGCCTCGGCTGGTGGCATCAACGGCGTCGCTCTCGCGACGGCACTTGCCCACGACCTTAGTCTTGTACCGTTGACTGAGTTGTGGCTCGCCCAAGCTGACCTCCTGAACCTGCTGTCGCCTGACGCGAGGGCACGGTTGTGGAGTAAATGGTATGTCCGGCCATTGTTGCCCGCACTCGTCTCCCGACTTGAGCGGGAGGGCCTCCTACCCGGCATAGCAACCGAGGAAGTCAGGGAACGAATCTCCGCCTTCTTACGCTCGCGCTGGTTCAAGCCGCCGTTAGATGGCCGTCGCCTCACCAATCTGATTCTTGACGGCCTCGCAGCCATGTGGCGCTCCGGTTCCGCGTCCGAGTCCCTGCTGCCAGCGAACACGAGGCTTGATCTCCTTGTTACGGTCACCGATTTTCGAGGACTGGATCGAGCCATCTTTCTTCATGATCCTCCGGTCATCCACGAGAAGGACCACCGGCTGCTCCTGCAGTTTTGCCTCGACCACTTCGGAGCTGGCCATCTGCGCAGCGACTTCGATGTAGACAGTCTGGCGTCCCTGGCATTCGCTGCAAGAGCCTCGGCAGCGTTTCCGGGAGCATTTCCCCCAGCGCAACTTGGCGAAATGGATAGCGTCCTGGCCGAACGTCGGATGGCATGGCCGTCACGGACACACTTTATGGAACGCAATTTCCGTCGATACCTCGACTGCGGCATCGATCCCGGCGACGCTGTGCTGATCGATGGAAGCGTCCTCGACAACAAGCCAATTCTGGCCTGCATCCGCGCGATTCTTCCCCATGGTGCAACCCGGGAGGTAGATCGGCGCCTGGTATTCATTGACCCACACCCTGGTCCGCCTACAGTGCAGTCTAGCGGTGGCATTCCCGGCTTCTTTTCCGTCTTGCGCGCCGCCCTTTCGGACTTGCCTCGCCACAGTCCCGTCTTCAACGAACTGGCCATCGTCAGCCGGCACAACCGGCAGGCGCGTCGCCTGAAATCCACCGTCGCAAATGCCCGCGGCCATGTCACCCGCCTCATTGAGCAAGCCACTGCTGGGAGATTGAGAGATCACTTCACCCCGAGTGACCTGACACATTGGCGGCTCGCATCCTTGAATCTTTTAAGGGGAACGGCCATTGTCTATGACGCCTGGATGCGCTCCCTGGTGCTTGAGGCCCTCGACTATCTCGTCCAAACGATCAGCAGCATCTGTCGCTATGCACCGGATTCGCGTGAGGCTGACGCGGTCCAGAACGTCATGGAGGAATGGGCAAAACAACGAAGGATCATTGTCGAGTCCTACGAAATACCCGACACCATCTACGACAATGCCGATCTACCGGCGTTTGCGAGATTCGTCCTTGATTTCGGAGTCATTTACAAGAAGCGACGGATGAATTTCATCTTGTATGAAATCAATGGTCTTTACCACGCACTCTCAGCGAGGAGTTCAACATCTGCAGAATCCAGAACGCTGGACATCCTAAAGATCAAGCTTCAAGAATGCCTTGACAAACTCACCACCCATGAAGGCACCAGCTTCCTGAGCCAGGGCGCTATCGAGCAGTGCCGCCAGCTCTTTCTTGTCAGGCCCGATGAACTTGCACCACTTTACACGCTTGGCGACTCATTCTTCAGCCGGAAACTCAGTCTTGATGACATATCGAAGCTGGTGGATAGGCTGAACCAGGAGTGCGATTTTGCGCAGGTGCTGAAGAACACGGAAGCCATCCTGGCATCGCCCCTGATCTTCACTCTGAAAGAAGAATTTCGGGTTGCCATTCTTACCGCTTATCTCGGCTACTTCTACTGGGATATCCTTCTTCGCCCAGCCTCGAGCGTCTTATCGTTGAACACGGGACCGATAGAAGAAATCGTTGTGGATCGCATCAGTCCAGCGGACACAACGATCATCTCCCTCTCAGCGGAAAGTGGTTGCCTGCTGGGAGCAACGCTTGGCGGCTTCGGTGGCTTTCTGGGCCGAGCTGCGCGCGAGAATGATTATTTGTGGGGCCGACTGCATGCCGTCGATCGCCTGTTTGACATTCTCCGTGACACCGTTCCTGCCCCATTGCGCGAGCATCTGGACATCACTGCCCTTAAGAAGCGCGCCTTCCTGAGTGTGCTGGACGAAGAGTCGACCAAGCTCAAATGCATTCCCGAACTATTAGCCGAACTCAACGACGCGATCACGCGTATTTGAATCCTGCCAAAGACTGTGCGTGGGGCGTCCTGAAATTGACCACGATTCGCCTACGAGGAAGACGACCGGATGGATATATGTGAAGACCGTGGCATGACAGGTTGCCCTCCCCCAAGAGCGCTAGCCCGCTTTGGGTCTCGTGCTTTGAGCACGCGGCGAAGATGAGAGCGTTCTTGGCGAATTCCATCAGGGTCGGCAGGAATTTGGCCGGCAAGACAAGGCTGATATAGGTCTGCACGTCGGAGCCGACTCCGGCGCTTACCTAGCTAGCCAAGCGGGGCGCGTTTCATATAGGAACCAAAAAAGTGGGGCGCCTGAGGAAAGGAGACCGCCCCACACCAGCACATGCCCCGACGGTTCTAGAACCTCGGCAATCCCCGCCCCTGCACCTCCGCTCTGGCCGCGCGAGCCGGCGTCTTACCCAGGCCGGCCATCATTAGAAGATGTGTCGGATACCCGCCGCGACACCAGTCTGATTGCTCTTGCCCGGAAGTTCCGTAATAGAACCGCCGCTGACCTTGTTGTAATCGACGGTCCCATAGACCTGCGTTCGCTTCGAAAGTGAGTACTCCGCCAGCAGTACGCCTGTGTAACGCTTGCCACCGTTACCAGAGAGACCGTTCACGTTCCGTGCGTCGTCGTAGTAGAAGACGCCAGTCAGCGCTAGAGCGGGAGTGGCCTGGTAGGTGGCGCCCAAATATCCGATCGTGTCCTTGCGCGGGTTGTCAATAAAGCTTCCACCAGTGGGAGCGGGATTGGCGATCGAACTGGCCGTTGGATCGGCGTTGAGCGTCGCATCGGTGATACCAGTGTGATCCCTGGCCCCAACATAGCCCAGAAACAGCTTGGCGGCGCCAACAGTATAGATGCCTGCTGCGCCCCACATCTGTTGCCGGTTGCTATTCGCATCACGCAACTCCTGGTACATGGCGCCGATGGCGAACGACCCCAACTTGTAAGAGGCGCGTGTGCCCCAATACTGGTTTGAGGTCATGCTGCCCGCCTTCTCTCCAAATCCGTAGCTCGCCCCAATATCCAATCCGGAAAAGGAGCCCTCGTAGCTGACCACATTGTCAGACCGAAATTGCGTCACGAGGTACGGCCACACATTGGCGCCGTAGTTACCCAGCGTCAGCGGATCGAATTCGCCGAAGAACTTGAACACTTCCGTGTACTGCCGGCCCAGCTTGACAGCTCCGAGGCCTCCCGCAATACCAACGTATGCCTGGCGGCCGAACAACCTTCCCCCTTGATTGGCGCGACCGGTATCCGGATCAAAGCCATTCTCGAGTTGAAAGACCGCCTTCAAATTGCCCCCGAGATTCTCTGCCCCTTTCAGCCCCCACCGACTGTTCGCGATGGCTCCATTAGTCAGTTGGACAAGGCCGTGGTTGCTTGCATCTGAGTTAGTCGTGTAGCGCAGACTTTGATCCACGATGCCGTATAGCGTGACCGACGACTGGGCATACGCACCTCCGGCCACTAGCGCACCAAGCACCGAAGCCATGGCAGTCTTCTTCATGATCCTCCTCCTAGATTCTTCTTGGTCAGTTTTCTATCAATGAAACTTGCAAAGGGCTCCTACGGCTCCCCAGAGCCCGTGTTCGCGCGTCACCGAGCCGCCGCACTCGTCAAATCTGAAATGTCTCGTCTGAACAGCGCACCAGCGGTGCATACAGCGCACGATCACAAAGAGACCCGCGCCGCATCGTCCGGTGATTGGTCCACCAGACTGGGCGCATTGTGCCGGCCGGGTGTACCGGTCGCTTGAATTGGCGCAGCCTTATGATTGCGGTTTTTTGCACAGCCCTAAACGCCGATAAGCGAAATGCCCTCGAGGGACCGCCAGCGCTCAGCCATTCGATGCAGGCGAATGGTCGTTTCAGAAAAACGAGATTTACCTCGCATCCTTCGTTGACGAAACTTCGCATAGAGCCCAGTGGTTGCAGGCCCCCGGAGATAGGTGTCGCGCCGGACACACGACTCCCTCACCTGCTTCCCGGTGCGCTCACTATTGCCAAATTCACTGCCGGGCCAGCTCGCCGCACTAGTGCGGAAGTCAGCACCAGCGCCAATGCGAGGTAGATATGCGTCCCCTGGATGGTGTTACCGTAGTTTCTCTTGAGCATGCGATCGCAGCACCCTTCTGCACCCGCCAGCTCGCGGACCTGGGCGCCCGCGTGATCAAGGTCGAACGGCCGAAAGTCGGGGACTTCGCCCGTGGCTATGACGAACGGGTGGACGGCATGTCCTCGCACTTCGCATGGACCAACCGCTCCAAAGAAAGCCTGGCGCTCGGCCTCAAGCACTGCGAAGCCCCCGCTATCCTGCGGAAGATCTTGGACAAGGCCGATGTGCTGGTCCAAAATCTGGCCCCGGGCGCGGCCGACCGCCTCGGCCTGTCCTACGAAGCGTTGTCCCAGCGCTACCCCGGCATCATCGTCTGCGACATCTCGGGCTATGGCAATAACGGCCCCTATCGCGACAAGAAAGCCTACGACCTGCTGATTCAGGCAGAGTCAGGCTTTGTCTCCATCACCGGCACACCAGACAGTCCGTCCAAGGCCGGCTGCTCGATCGCGGATATAGCCGCCGGGATGTACGCCTACACCAATATCCTGGGTGCCCTACTGCAGCGCGGAAAGACCGGCAAGGGCTCGCATATCGATGTCTCGATGCTTGAAGCCATGGTCGAGTGGATGACGTACCCGCTCTACTATGCGTTCGACGGTGCCACGCCGCCCCCCCGTGCCGGCGCATCTCACGCGACCATCTTCCCATACGGCCCGTTCACCGCCGGTGACGGCAAGACCGTCATCCTGGGCCTGCAGAATGAGCGCGAGTGGGAGGCGTTCTGCCGTGTCGCGCTGGAACAAGTCGATCTCGCCGCTGACACGAGATTCGCTTCGAACTCGCTGCGCACGAAGAACCGCGACGCGCTGACGCAAATCATCACGACCGCGTTCTCGTCGCTAACCATCGAGGAAGTGGTCGCACGACTGGAGCGAGCACAGATCGCTAACGCCCGCATGAACGACATGCTGGATGTCTGGAGCCACCCCCAGCTCAAGGCACGCGAACGCTGGACTTCCGTCCAGTCGCCGGTCGGCGAGATTCCGGCGTTGCTTCCGCCGGGCATGCCCAATGGGTTCGAGCCCAGGATGGATGCCATCCCGGCACTTGGGCAGCACAGCGAAAGCATTCTGCGAGAACTCGGTTACACCAGCGGCGACGTCACGCAATTGTGTACCGAAGGCGCGATCTGACCTTCGGCGTCCCGGCCAATTACCACGCCTGAAGCTCCCTTTCCCGTTCGCCAACGGCGCGAGAAAGGGGGCCCATCCGTCCTTTTAGGATCACAAAATTGTCAACCTCGCCCGCTCGCTCCTATCTCTTCGTACCGGCCAACCGACCCGAGCGGTTTGCCAAAGCCCATGCATCTGGCGCCGATGTCGTCGTTCTCGATCTGGAGGACGCTGTCGCGGAAGCCGACAAAGGCAAGGCCAGGCAACTGCTGCAAGACTATCTCTCCGCAGGGGGCTCCGGGATGCTGCGAATCAATGCCACACAGACCCGCTGGTTCGAAGACGATGTACACCTGTGCTGCATGGAAGGCGTCCAGGGAGTGGTACTCCCCAAGGCCGAACGCGCTGGCGATATTGCCTTGCTGGTTAAGCATCTGAGGCCAGGGATCAAGGTCCTGCCGCTGATCGAAACGGCGGCTGGCATGGAGAATGTGAAGAATGTCGCCTCTGCCCCTGGCGTCGATCGGCTGATATTCGGTACCGTCGATTTCCGCACCGAGCTCGGTATCGAAGGCGATGATCAGGAGCTTTTGTTCTTCCGCTCCATGCTCGTGCTTGCTTCGAAGTCTGCCGGGATCAACGCGCCGGTCGATGGCGTGACGGTCGCCATCTCTGACTTGGAGGAACTGCGTGTTGCCGGTGCTCGTGGACGTCGGCTGGGCTTCGGTGCAAAGCTCTGCATCCACCCATCTCAGGTTTCCGAAGTCAACAACGCATACCGGCCGAGCGCCGCCCGCTTGGCTTGGGCAGAGCGAGTTATGGAGGCAGCCATGTCCAGTCCGGGAGCGTTCCGGTTGGACGGTGAAATGGTTGATGCCCCTGTCATCGCCCGCGCCGCAGCGCTGCTAAAGCAGGCGGGCAGAGCGACTGCCTGACCCGTTCCCAAGCATACAAATCGAGCTCAGCCCCCCACAAATGAAGAAGATCCGTAGCCTCCTTGTCGCCAACCGAAGCGAGATTGCAATTCGCGTGATGCGAGCCGCCAGCGAGCTTGGCATTCGCACCGTTGCAATCTATTCATACCAAGATCGCTTTGCGCAACACCGCTTCAAGGCGGACGAGAGTTATCTTGTCGGCCAGGGCAAGAAGCCCGTGGACGCGTACCTGGATATCGAGGACATCCTGCGGGTGGCCAAGGAGGCGGCTGTTGACGCCATCCACCCGGGCTACGGCTTCCTGTCCGAGAATCCGGACTTTGCCGAGCGATGCGCTCAGGAGGGTATTGCGTTCATTGGGCCGAGGCCGGAAGTGATGCGCGAGCTGGGCAACAAGGTGGCAGCCCGATCGCTGGCCGAGCGCGTAGGTGTTCCGGTCGTGCCCGCCACCAGCGCACTGCCGCAGGACCCCGAAGCATGCAAGCGACTGGCCGCAGCAGTCGGCTATCCGCTGATGCTGAAGGCGAGTTGGGGCGGTGGCGGACGGGGGATGCGGGCCATACAGCAGGAAGCCGAACTGGCCAGCGCGATCGCCGCGGCGCGTCGCGAAGCCAAGGCGGCATTCGGGAACGACGAAGTCTATCTTGAGAAATTTATTGCCCGTGCAAAGCACGTGGAAGTTCAGATACTCGGGGACACTCACGGCAACATCGTCCATTTGTTCGAGCGCGACTGCTCGGTGCAGCGCCGCAACCAGAAAGTCGTCGAGCGCGCGCCAGCCCCCTACCTCCACGATGCGCGGCGTCAAGCGCTGTGCGCGGAGGCGTTGAAACTCGCCAATGCGGTCTCCTACACGCATGCAGGAACGGTAGAGTTCCTGATGGATGCGGACACCGGCGAGTGTTACTTCATCGAAGTGAACCCCCGGATCCAGGTCGAGCATACGGTGACCGAGGAGGTGACCGGCATCGACATCGTCAAGGCACAGATTCGCATCACCGAGGGCGCGCGCATCGGCGAATCCTCATCATCCGTCCCGAGCCAGGACAACATCAGGCTACGCGGCCACGCAGTACAGTGCCGGGTGACCACGGAAGACCCCGAGAACGGCTTCGCTCCTGACCATGGCAAGGTCACGGCATATCGTAGCGCGACAGGCTTCGGCATCCGTCTCGATGCCGGCACGGCCTACACCGGCGCTGTGGTGACGCCGTACTATGATTCACTGCTTGTCAAAGTGACCTGCAATGGGCGCGATGCCGACGAGGCCAACGAACGCATGAGCCGGGCGTTGCGCGAGTTCCGGGTACGTGGCGTCGCCACTAATCTGGCCTTCCTCGAGAACGTCATCGGCCATGAGGAATTTCGTTCGGGGCGGTGCACCACACGGTTCATCGACAATACTCCGGAGCTTTTCACTTTCCGACAGCGCCGTGACCGCGCGACAAAGCTCCTGAACTTCGTTGCCGACGTCAACATCAACGGTAACCCCGACGTCACCGGCCGTCCCGCGCCGCGACATATCGTACTGAACCATCCGCTGCCGGCATGCGAAGTCCCGTCTGAGATTCCCGACGGTACACGGACACTCCTGTCCAGGATTGGACCTCAGGCGTTCGCGCAATGGATCAAGGACAGCCAGGCTGCGCTGCTCACCGACACGACCATGCGCGATGCCCATCAGTCATTGCTGGCGACCCGGATGCGCACGCGTGACATGGCCGCTATCGCGCCCCACTACGCACGCCAGTTGGCCGGACTGTTCTCGATGGAATGCTGGGGTGGCGCGACCTTCGATGTCGCCCTGCGCTTCCTGAGGGAGGACCCCTGGAACAGACTGGCGGCGCTGCGTGAAGCCGTGCCTAATATCCTGTTCCAGATGCTTCTGCGGGGCTCCAATGCGGTCGGCTACACGAACTACGCCGACAATGTCGTCGAATACTTCGTCAAACGTGCGGCAGCCTCCGGCATCGACCTCTTCCGGGTATTCGACTCGTTCAACTGGGTCGAGAACATGCGCGTCGCGATGGATGCCGTGCTGGAAGCCGGCGCCCTCTGCGAAGGCACGATCTGCTATACCGGAGATCTGCTCGACAACGCTCGCGGAAAGTACAACCTGCACTATTATGTCAAGCTCGCCAAGTCACTGGAGAAAGCAGGCGCACATATCCTTGGCGTCAAGGACATGGCCGGCGTATGTCGGCCGCAGGCAGCATCGGCACTGGTCAAGGCGCTCAAGGAAGAAGTCGACCTGCCGATCCATTTCCATACCCACGACACGAGCGGCGCGGCAGTTGCGTCGGTCCTGGCCGCGATTGAGGCTGGTGTGGATGTCGTCGATGGTGCCATGGATTCCATGAGCGGCCTAACGTCCCAGCCGAGCCTCGGAGCAATCTGCGCCGCACTTGAGCATAGCGAACGCAAACCGGCACTTGGCTATCGCGAGCTGCAACCGTTCTCGGCCTACTGGGAATCCGTACGCAGAAACTACGAACCGTTCGAGGCTGACATGCGCGCCGGGACGTCAGACGTATATCACCATGAAATGCCTGGCGGCCAATACACGAACCTGCGCGAGCAAGCCCGTTCCCTTGGCCTGGAAGCGCGATGGCCGGAGGTCGCGCAAGCCTATGCGGACGTCAACGTCATGTTCGGCGACATCGTCAAGGTTACGCCGTCTTCCAAGGTGGTCGGCGACATGGCGCTGCATCTGGTCTCGAACAATCTGACTACAGCGGATATCGCCGATCCCACTCGGGAAGCCTCGGTTCCCGACTCAGTCATTTCGATGCTTCGTGGGGAGATGGGTTACCCGGCCGACGGATTCCCACCCGGGATTCAACAGAAACTGTTGCGCGATGCCACCCCAATTGAGGGGCGTGCTGGCGCCCACATTCCATTGGTGGACCTTGCCGAGGCTCGTGCGCAAGCAGAAAGGGAACTCGGGAACTGCCTGTCCGACAATGATCTTGCGTCGTACCTGATGTACCCCAAGGTCTATAAGGAGTTCTGCGCGCACCGCGAGCAGTATGACGACGTGTCGATCCTTCCCACACCTGTGTTCTTTTATGGACTGGAGGTCGGGCACGAGATTGCGGTCGACCTGGAGCGAGGAAAGACATTGTTCGTCAGCCTGGGCGCCCAGGCTGACCCGGACGATGACGGCGGCGTGCGCATGTTCTTCGATGTCAATGGCCAGCCACGGCCGATTCGCGCCGCGAAGCGGGATGGCCGCAAGGCGGCTCAGCCCGCTCGGATGGCGAACGCCGACAATCCGTTGCATGTCGCCGCCCCCATGCAAGGCAGCGTCATATCGATAGCAGTCAGTATCGGGCAGGCGGTCACCAAGGGCCAGCCTCTGGCGGCCATTGAGGCGATGAAGATGGAGACCAGCGTAGTCGCCGAAGCAAGCGGGACGATCAGGGAGATCCTCGTCCACCCCGGCACGCTGGTGCGCGCCGGCGAGCTGTTGATTGAGCTGCGGGCAGAGGGCTGACGGGCCAACGCCAGCGACTGAGCGCTGGCGTTGGCGTTGGCTTCGCATTCGTAGTGGTACCGATGTCTCATGCGGCGCCTTTCTGAACGTCCCTTGCCGCCCAGATCGCGCCCGCGCCCCTTTGCCGGGCGGCCACATTCTTGCCCGGATCCCGACTAAGCATGCCGGCGGGTCTTGCGCTACCTATAGTCCGCCGCGCCTCAGCCGCGCGACCGTATGCAGCGAGACCCCAAAGCGATCGTAGAACGACTCTTCCAGATCGTTGCCCGCCCACCCCACCCGGGTCTTCAGGTCATTTACGGACAGCTCTAGCTGCATGGCCTCGAACAACGCACGCATGAGCCGTTGCGTGCGGCAGATTTCGGTCAGCGCCGCACCCTGCATAAACAAGGTGCGACGAATACTGTGGGTGGTTGTACTCAATGCGTTGGCCACTGCCTCTGCGCTCCAGGCTCGCTGCGGATGGTGAAAGACATTGGCGGAGATCTGCTCGCGCAGCAGTAAACGAAATTCTCCGCCTTCAGTGTTTCCAAGGACGCCAGCAGTTCCGATGACGTCGGTCCGATTCCCGTCGTCGAGCTCGATGTGGCAGGTAGACGCAGAAAATGGGCTGCCGCCGACGTGCAGGTCGACAGGCTCGAAGGCGGGAACCTGCACCGGCTGCCCTTCTTTCAGTCTGCGGTGGAAGCCACGCCTTGTCATACCAAAAATTCCATGGCAGGGGGTGATCCTCAATGGAAAGGCCGGGAAAAGGCATGTGAGCGAAATGCGCGAACAACTACGAATCTGGACTTGCATGGCATTGGCGACCGGGTGCAGCACACCGATAGCTTGGCCACTCTTTCCTGCAACGTAAATTTGATTGTTCCGAACGGCCCATTCGGCGGGCTGCGGTCTTTCTGCTTTCCATGGGCTCGAAAGCCTCGTTCCGAACTTTGGAATTGGAGCCCCGACGCGCAGGCGGCATAGTGAAGTCCTGCGAACCAGAACTGAACCAAGTGAATCCGATGGATATTGTGAAACTGAAGGAGTGGATCGGTAAGGCCACCGAATCCGAGGACGAGATCACGCTCTTTCCGGTCAAGGCGCTCGCGGCAACCCTGGATTCTCCGGAGCGTACACCGAGAAAAGGCGGGGCATTGCCGCCGCTGTGGCACTGGCTGTACTTCCTGCCACTGCATCCGCTATCAGAGCTCGGCGCCGACGGCCACGCCAATCGCGGTGGCTTTCTGCCCCCCGTGCCGCTGCCACGCCGCATGTGGGCCGGCGGACGGCTTCGATTCCATCAGCCGCTTCGTGTCGGCGATGCCGTATCCAAGACCTCGCGAATTCTGGACGTTAACGCCAAGACCGGCCGCAGCGGCTCGCTGGCCTTCGTGACCGTTGAACACCAGTACTACGGCCCCAGCGGTCTTGCCCTGACGGAAGAGCATGACATCGTCTACCGGGAACAGGCATCGTCCGGTGCGCCCTCCCCTGAGCCAACGCCGGCACCGACCGACGAGCAATGGTCAAGGGAGATCGTCGCCGACCCTGTCCTGCTGTTCCGCTTCTCGGCGCTCACCTTCAACGGGCACCGGATTCACTACGACCGCCAGTATGTGACTGCCGTGGAGCACTACGGTGGCCTGGTCGTACACGGCCCGCTGCTGGCCGTACTGCTGATGGATCTTGTCGGCAGGAACCTGCCCGACCGGTATATCAGCAGTTTTTCATTCAAGGGGTTGCGGCCCACTTTCGTCGGCCAGCGCTTCCACGTCTGCGGAAAACTGGGCGACGACGGAAAATCCGTGGCCCTATGGGCCCGGCAGGAAGACGGTGCGCTGGCGATGACCGCAAGTGCAGAGCTTAACTGAGCAAACGATCACGGAGACTTCTCGTGCAGGACAGAATCGACGAATACCAGGAAATCCGCGAAGCGGTACGCGACCTTTGTGGCCAATTCTCGGCCGAATACTTCCGCAGGATTGACGAAGTACGGGGCTACCCGGAGGAGTTTGTCAACGCACTGACCGCCGCCGGCTGGCTGGCCGCGCTGATCCCAGAAGAGTATGGCGGCTCGGGGCTTGGCCTGACACAAGCGTCGGTCATCATGGAGGAAATCAATCGGGCGGGCGGCAATTCTGGCGCATGCCATGGCCAAATGTACAACATGGGCACCCTGCTGCGGCACGGATCGGAGGCGCAGAAGAAGGCCTATCTGCCTAAGATTGCCAGCGGTGAGTTGCGCCTGCAGTCGATGGCGGTCACGGAGCCGACGACCGGCACCGATACCACCAGGATCAAGACCACTGCCGTCCGGAAGGGCGACCGCTATGTCGTCAACGGGCAGAAAGTATGGATCTCCCGGGTCCAGCATTCAGACCTGATGATCCTGCTGGCGCGCACGACGCCGCTTGCCGAGTGCAAGAAGAAGTCCGAGGGCATGTCCATTTTCCTCGTCGATCTGCGCGAAGCGATCGGCAACGGGCTGTCGGTCCAGCCCATCATCAACATGGTCAACCATGAGACCAACGAACTGTTCTTCGACAACCTTGAGATCCCGGCCGAGAACCTGATCGGCGAGGAAGGCAAGGGCTTCAAGTACATCCTCGATGGCTTGAATGCAGAGCGCACGCTGATCGCGGCTGAGTGCATCGGGGACGGCTACTGGTTCGTCGACAAGGTCACCAAGTATGTGAATGAGCGCGTGGTATTCGGGCGCCCAATTGGCCAGAACCAAGGCGTCCAGTTTCCCATTGCGAAGGCGTTCATCAACGTTGAAGCGGCCAGCCTCATGCGCTTCAGGGCAGCAAAGCTGTTCGACGCACACCGGCCGTGCGGGGCCGAAGCTAACATGGCGAAGCTGCTGGCCGCGGATGCGTCATGGGAGGCAGCAAACGCCTGCCTGCAATACCATGGCGGCTTCGGTTTTGCCGCCGAGTATGACGTCGAGCGCAAGTTCCGCGAGACGCGACTCTATCAGGTGGCCCCCATCTCGACGAACCTGATTCTGTCGTACGTGGGCGAGCATATCCTGGGCATGCCGCGCTCGTTCTGACCAATACCTGTGATTAACAGCGAGGCCGGCAGCCACAGCGCCGTCGCCCTCCGATCTCGAAAGTAATCTTTGCCGCATATTACGAGCGAAAATCTGACCTCTTTGCGACCAGCCGCAAGGCTGGCAAGAGGATCACCACTTGAGATAAAATTAGCTCCGATTGCATTCCATAACCTGATCAAAATATCAGGCACGACCCGGGGCATCAGGTGACCACGTTCAAGCAGTTGGAGGCCTTCGTCGCCATCAGTGAGATGGGGTCATTTGACGCTGCGGCCGAGAAGCTAGACATCGCGCAATCCGCGGTTTCCAGGCATATCAAGGAGTTCGAGGCCCGCTTCGGCTACCCGCTGTTCGACCGGTCAGGCCGAACTGCCAGACTGACCCTGGAGGGCGCAGAGGTCCTGGCGCGTGCTCGCGACGTCCTGAAGAAGCGCAACACCTTGCTCGAGCAGTTCGTCCGCAAGGATGCGCTCGTTCGCAAGTTGCGTCTTGGCGTCACAGAACTCACTGCAGTCACCTGGCTTCCCTTGTTCGTGGACGCAATCCGTTCACAGTTTCCTCAGGTCGTCGTCGAGTTGGAAGTCGAACATAGTGTCCCGCTGCATGACCGTTTGCGCACTGGCCAGCTCGATCTCGTCGTAGTGCCGAACGCATTTGACCTGACCGGCCTCTTGCGCACCAAACTGGCTGAGGTCAGGAACGGCTGGTTTTGCAGCCCAACTCTCGACATCCCCGATGGCCGAATGAAAGTGGCAGAGCTCAGCAAGTACCCCCTCCTGATGCAAGGGCCGCAGTCTGGCGCCGGCGTCCTCATGCGAAGCTGGTTTGCCAAGAACGGTCTGACGCCCAGGAATACACTGCTGAGCAACAGCATCGCGGCGCTTGGCGGCATTGCCGTTTCTGGACTTGGCGTGGTCTACCTGCCAGTGGTTGTGTCACGAGGCCTGGTAAAAAAGGGGCTGCTGCGCGAAGTTCACGCAAGCCCTGCCCTTCCGGCTATCCGCTATGTGGCTTTGATGCGCGCCGATTCCGCGACGCCCTTTCATCGCACGATTGCCGCCCTGGCACAACGCACCTGCGACTTCGAACGTCCTTACGAGCAAAGCATCTCTACAGACTCGCACGAAACTCTGCACGATGCTCACGATTAAGCAGATCGAAGCGTACTATTGGGTGGCAAAACTCGGCACGGTGCAACGTGCCGCGGACAAGCTCCACGTCACCCAGTCAGCCGCCACCAAGCGACTGCAGGAAGTGGAACGGCTTTCCGGTTCGCCCCTGTTCGAGGAAGCCGGACGCAAGGCCACGCTTACGGCAAAGGGACACGAGATGATGCTGCTCTGCGCCGACCTGCTGGAGAGCGTCTCGCACCTCGAGGAAATACAGGCATCGACGCGCAACATTTCGCGCGTCGTCCATGTCGGCGTTACGGAACTCGTGGCCATGTCATGGTTTCCTGCACTGGTACGGAAAGTGCGAGCCGTCTATCCGCAACTGACCCTGCAACCACACATCGACCACTCCGCGGTGCTTCGCGACAAGATCGTGGACGGACAGCTTGACGTGGCCATCCTGCCGGAAGCATTTGGCACGCGGTCTGCGGCCAAGGTCAATCTGGAGCTTGTCGAGTTCGCTTGGTTCAGCCCGCCTGGCACCTTCAATCGCGGCGAGGTTGTTCCGCTTCAGCAGCTCGCGACATTGCCCGTCATCGAACAGGACCGCACATCGATCATCACCGCGCTGTGCTCGAGGCTGTTCGACCAGGTTGGGGTCGAGCCCACACGACTCGGCGGAAGTCGGAGCATCATCACGCTGGCGGGCTTGATCGAGGCAGGCATTGGCGTTAGTTGCCTGCCGCGCGAGTTCTTTACCAACGAAGTCGCGCAAGGACGCCTGCAGATCGTCGAGACCGACCCGCCGCCCCCCTCGGTTCGCTACTGCGCCATCTATCCCGAACAGGCGGCGCTGGGACTCGCGGTGGCGGAACTGGCGCGCGAGTGCTGCGACTTCTCACGGATGCGAGCCCCCGCGTCGCTAGGCTAGCGTCTCCTGCGCCCCCTGCCCAAACGGGGACCGGTCTCAGATCCGGATCTCAGCCGACTTTTCCTGAAAGCGCTTCCCCGCCCGGCTCTCCGGGCCGCACTTCTGCGCCTTTCATCATCACAAAATGGAATATTTAATCATTCCATTAAATCACTTACGCGACGTCTTCCTTTGACCCATGATTTGCACAGAG
>NZ_JBYSYC010000039.1:0-85451 GCF_058782875.1 Cupriavidus sp. FW305-F7
AAGTTAACAGCTCGACACCTTGTTTACAACCCCTGCAAAGAAAAATGCCGTTCAGACTTAACTGAACGGCATTACCGCCGCGGCGGGGTTTTCCTTTACGGGTCAGGCGGCGCGGCGCGAGGTGTCCGGCGACTGCGGCGGCGCGGTCGGGCCGGTGCCTGGCGTTGGCATGTCCGCACCCTCCCCAGCCGAACGCAGGCTGCGCTCAAGCGGAAAGATCACGCGGAACACGCTGCCCCGGCCCTCCTCGCTGGTCACGCGCAAGTCCGCATGGTGGCGTGACAGCACGTGCTTGACGATGGCCAGCCCCAGCCCGGTGCCGCCGGTGTCGCGCGAGCGGCTGCGGTCCACGCGGTAGAAGCGCTCGGTCAGCCGGGGAATATGCTCGGGCGCAATGCCCAGGCCGGTATCGGCCACGGAGAACACGGCATGGCCCTCTTCCCAGGCCAGGCGCATGGTGATACGCCCGCCATCCGGCGTGTAGCGCACCGCGTTCGACACCAGGTTGCCCAGCGCCGAGAGCAGTTCGGTTTCCGCGCCGCGCACCCCCACGGTCGGGTCGATATCGGCCGAGACCTGGTGCCGTCCCTGCGAGAGCGCCTCGGCGTCGTGGCTCAGGTGCGCCACCATGGCACGGATCGGCACGATGTCATTGCCGGGCGGCTGCGCATCGCTTTCCAGCTTGGCCAGCGCCAGCAGGTCTTCGACGATGCTCTGCATGCGCACCGACTGCGCCAGCATCATGTCGATGTAGCGGCGCCGGTCGTCCTCCGACACCGGCAGGTCACGCACGGTCTCCAGGAAGCCGGTCAGCACCGTCAGCGGCGTCTTCAGTTCGTGCGACACGTTGGCAACGAAGTCGCGCCGCATCGCCTCGGTGTTTTCGAGCTTGGTGATGTCCTGGGTGATCACCAGCTTGCGGTTGTCGCCATAGGGCAGGATCTGCACCGCGATCACGCTGTGCTTGTGTTCGCCCATGTCGCGCATCACCAGCGGATCGTCGAAACGCTGCCGGGTCAGGTAGTGGACGAACTCGGGGCGGCGGATCAGGTGGGTGATGCGCTGGCGCACGTCGCGCCGCGCGTTCAGGCCGAAATGCTGCTCTGCCACGTCGTTGCACCACTCGATCTGGTCGGCGTCGTCCAGCATCAGCACTCCGTTGGGCGAAGCCTGGATGGCCTGGATAAAGCGCGTGTGCTGCTGCTCGACCTGCAGCACCTGGGTGCGCCAGCGCTTGACGAGCCGGTGCAGCCGGTAATACACCTCGCCCCAAAGCCCGAGTGCACTGGGGATCTCGCCGTAGACCGGCGCATCGAGCACCTTCCACAGGCGGTTGATCTGGTACAGGTAGTAGAACAGCAGCCCGAGCAGCGATACGCACGCCAGCGCCAGCGCCGGCACCGGGCCCACGGCCAGGTAGACACCGGCGGACAGCACCAGCAGGCTGATCAGGATGGCCACGGAACGGGCCCAGATGACATTCATGCGCAGGCTTCAGGCTCGCAGCCATGGAAGGCTGCAGGGTTGCGACGGAGTGTGCCACGAATTCGCCGCGCCCTGCCAGCAGCGTGGGCCATCCTGGCCGGACGGTACGTCAGCCGCCCGGCCATGCCCGGCGCGTCAGGCGCCGGGCGTGCGCGCCAGGCGGTAGCCACTGCCGCGCACGGTTTCGATCATATTGCTGTAGCCGCCGGGGGTGAGCGCGGCGCGCAGGCGCTTGATATGGACATCGACGGTGCGCTCCTCGACAAAGACATGGTCGCCCCAGACCTGGTCGAGCAGTTGCGAGCGGCTGTGCACGCGCTCCGGATGTGTCATCAGGAAGTGCAGCAGGCGGAACTCGGTCGGACCCAGGTCCAGCTTGATCGCGCCGCTGTCGTCCTGGCCGGTGACGCGGTGCGTGGCCGGGTCCAGGCGCAGGCCGTTGATGGCCACCACGTCGTCGGTCAGCTGCGGTGCGCGGCGGCGCAGCACGGCCTTGATCCGCGCCAGCAGTTCCTTGGGCGAGAACGGCTTGGTGACGTAGTCGTCGGCGCCGGCCTCAAGCCCCATCACCTTGTCCTGCTCATCGCCGCGGGCAGTCAGCATGATGATGGGGATCTGGCGGGTGCGGTCGTTGGCCCGCAACTCCTTGGCGAAGTTCGCGCCCGACTTGCCCGGGAGCATCCAGTCGAGCAGCACCAGGTCGGGCAGCACATCGCTCATCAGCGACAGCGCCTGCTCGGCGTTGTAGGCCCGGATCGGATAGTGCCCCGCGTGCTGCAGGTTTACCGCGATCAGTTCGGCGATCGCCGGTTCGTCTTCGACAACGAGAATACTGCTTGGCATGTGTATTGTTCTCCGTGGGCGGCTGAGTTCAGCTCAGCGCTTCGCGCTCCATGTCCTCGCGCGAGACATGGCGGACGTCCGTCCCCTTGACAATGTAAATGATAAATTCCGCGATGTTCTTGGCGTGATCGCCAATGCGCTCCACCGCCTTGGCGATAAACAGGAAATCCAGCGCGACCGAGATCGTACGCGGGTCTTCCATCATGTACGTGATCAGCTTGCGCACGAAGCCGCGGAATTCCTCGTCGATGGCCTTGTCGTCCTTGACGATGCGCGCCGCCGCCACGGTGTCCAGGCGCGCAAAGGCGTCCAGCGCCTGGCGCAGCAGCGAAATCGCCATCTCGCCCGAGAGCTTGACCTCGGCGTAGTTGATGCTGTGCGCCGACGCGTCTTCCATGATGTGCTTGGTACGCTTGGCGATCTTCTCGGCTTCGTCGCCGGCGCGCTCCAGGTTGGTGATGGTCTTGGAGATGGCCATCACCAGGCGCAGGTCGCGCGCGGTCGGCTGGCGCCTGGCGATGATGTTGCCGCAGTCGGCATCGATCTCGACTTCCAGCGCGTTGAGCTGGATCTCCCGGGCGATGACCTGGTCCGCGGTCTCGCCGTCGAAGTCGGTCAGCGCGCGCATGGCGAGTTCGATCTGCGACTCGACCAGGCCGCCCATCTGCAGCAGCTTGGTGTTGATCGCGTTGAGGTCAGCGTCGAACTGGGTCGACAGGTGCTTGTCTGGCATGGGATTCTCCTGGCCGCTTATGGATATGCTACGCCCTGCGGTGACGATCAGCCGAACCGGCCGGTAATGTAGTCTTCCGTTTCCTTGCGGTGCGGCTTGATGAAGATCTTCTCGGTCTCGCCGAACTCGATCAGCTCGCCCAGGTACATGTAGGCGGTGTAGTCGGAGCAGCGCGCCGCCTGCTGCATGTTATGGGTGACGATCACGACCGTGTACTCGTCCTTCAGTTCCGCGATCAGCTCTTCGATGCGGCCAGTGGAGATCGGGTCCAGCGCCGAGCACGGCTCGTCCAGCAGCAGCACTTCGGGGCGGATGGCAATGCCGCGCGCGATGCACAGGCGCTGCTGCTGGCCGCCGGACAGGCCGTAGCCCGACTGGTGCAGCTTGTCCTTGGCTTCGTTCCACAGCGCCGCCTTGGTCAGCGCCCATTCCACGCGGTCGTCCATCTCCGAGCGCGACAGCTTCTCGAACAGGCGCACGCCGAAGGCGATGTTGTCGTAGATCGACATCGGGAACGGCGTCGGCTTCTGGAACACCATGCCGACCTTGGCGCGCAGCAGCGCGATGTCCTGGCGGGCGGTCAGCAGGTTTTCGCCGTCCATGTTGATCTCACCCTCGGCGCGCTGTTCGGGGTACAGCGCATACATCTTGTTGAAGGTGCGCAGCAGCGTCGACTTGCCGCAGCCCGATGGCCCGATGAAGGCCGTGACCTTGCGGTCCGGGATCGACATGTTGATGTCTTTCAGCGCATGGAACTGGCTGTAGTAGAAGTTCAGGTTGCGCACGTCGATCTTGGCGCGTACCGAATCGGGAATGTCGATGACGGTGGAGGTCATTGCGTTTCTCGCTTGCAGTCTTTGGGGCGGGACGGATTACCGGCCGCGCCGCTTATTTCTTGAACAGGATGCGCGCCAGGATATTCAATGCCAGCACGCCGAGCGTAATCAGGAACACACCCGCCCAGGCCAGCTGCTGCCATTCGGTGAACGGACTCATGGCAAAGCGGAAGATCGTCACCGGCAGGTTGGCCATCGGCTTGTTCAGGTCGCTGGTCCAGAACTGGTTGGACAGCGCGGTGAACAGCAGCGGCGCGGTCTCGCCGGCGATACGCGCGACGGCCAGCAACACCCCGGTCACAATCCCGGCGTAGGATGACTTCACGGTGATCGACAGCACCATCTTCCACTTGGGCGTGCCGAGTGCGAAGGCAGCCTCGCGCAGCGCGTTGGGCACCAGGTTCAGCATGTTCTCGGTGGTGCGCACCACGATCGGCACCTGCAGCAGCGCCAGCGCACAGATCCCGGCCCAGCCCGAGAAGTGGCCCATGCGGGTCACCACCAGCGCGTAGACAAAGAGGCCGATCACGATCGACGGCGCCGACAGCAGGATGTCGTTGATAAAGCGGATAAGGCTGGCCAGCGGCGAGCTCTTGCCGTACTCGGCCAGGTAGATGCCGGCCAGGATGCCCAGCGGCGTACCGAACAGCGTGGCCATGCCGACCATCACGAAGCTGCCGAAGATGGCGTTGGCCAGGCCGCCGCCGGCTGTATTGGGCGCTGGCGTCATCTGCGTGAACAGGTCCAGCGACAGGCCGCCCACGCCCAGCGTGACGGTGGTCCACAGGATCCACGCCAGCCAGAACAGGCCGAAGCCCATCGCCGCCAGCGAGGCGGTCAGTGCGTACAGGTTGGTGCGGCGGCGGCGCGCCTGCAGCCGGGTGCGGATGGCATCCGCGTCGGGGCGGACCGCCGGGATCGATACGGTAGACACGGCTTGACTCACGCTCATTTGGTTCCCTCATTCTTTGCCAGTCGCAGCAGCAGCAGCTTGGACAGCGCCAGCACCACGAAGGTAATGAAGAACAGGATGAGGCCCAGTTCCATCAGCGCGGCGGTGTGCAGGCCGGCGCCGGCTTCGGCGAACTCGTTGGCCAATGCCGAGGTGATGCTGTTGCCCGGCGAGAACAGCGAGGCGCTGTCCAGCAGGTTGGTATTGCCGATCACGAAGGTGACGGCCATGGTCTCGCCCAGTGCACGGCCCAGGCCCAGCATCACGCCGCCGATGACGCCGGCGCGGGTGTAGGGCAGCACCACGTTCCACATCACCTCCCAGGTGGTGCAGCCCACGCCGTAGGCGGATTCCTTGAGCAGTACCGGGGTGACTTCAAACACGTCGCGCATCACCGAGGCGATGTACGGGATGATCATGATCGCCAGAATCACGCCCGCACACAGCAGGCCGATGCCCAGCGGCGCTCCCTGGAACAGCTTGCCGACCACCGGCAGCTGGCCGACCGTGGCGGCCAGGGGCTTCTGGAAATACTCGCCGAAGATCGGTGCGAACACGAGCAGGCCCCACATGCCGTAGACGATCGACGGCACTGCGGCGAGCAGTTCGATGGCGGTGCCCAGCGGGCGGCGCAGCCAGGCGGGCGACAGTTCGGTCAGGAACAGCGCGATGCCGAAGCTGACCGGCACCGCGATGATCAGCGCGATCAGCGAGGTCACGATGGTGCCGTAGATGGGCACCAGCGCACCATAGACATCGGCGGGAGGATCCCACTCCGCGGTCCACAGGAAGCGCGCGCCGAAAGTCTGGATCGACGGCCAGGCGCTGATCGCGAGCGAGACGATGATGCCGCCCAGCAGCAGCAGCGTCACGATCGCGGCGCCTCGCGTCAGGCCGCCGAACAGGATGTCGCCCATGCGGCTCGGGGGCTGGACGTTGCGGATCTCGGAGGGGGTAGTCGCCATGTCGGGAATTCAGGGTGGATCGCCGCTCCCGCCTGGGCGGGAGCCCGGTGTCCGGGCCAGTTGCGGGCAGCCCGGCCACCGGCCCCGCACTCACGCGGGGCCAGCGATGCCGTCAGGATCAGTACAGCGCCTTGCCCGAGGCGTCCTTGACGCTGGTCTTCCAGGTCGAACGGATCTGGTTCACAACGTTTTCCGGCAGCGGCACGTAGTCGAGGTCGGCAGCCATGTTGGCGCCGCTCTTGTAGGCCCAGTCGAAGAACTTCAGCACTTCGGCGCCCTGCGCGGCCTTTTCCTGGTTCTTGTGGACCAGGATGAAGGTGGCGCCGGCGATCGGCCAGGCTTCCTTGCCCGACTGGTTGGTCAGGATCTGGTAGTAGCTCTTGCTCCAGTCCGCACCGGCGGCGGCGGCCTTGAAGGCGTCGTCACCCGGCTTGACCACGGCACCCGACGCGTTCTTCATGTTCAGGTGGGTCATCTTGTTCTGCTTGGCGTAGGCGTACTCGACATAGCCGATCGCGCCATTCAGGCGCTGCACGAAGGCGGCCACGCCCTCGTTGCCCTTGCCGCCGGTGCCGCCGCCCGGCCAGTTGACCGTGGTGCCTTCGCCCACCGCGCTCTTCCATTCCGGGCTGACCTTGGACAGGTAGTTGGTGAAGATGAAGGTCGTGCCCGAACCGTCGGCGCGGCGCACCGGCAGGATGTCCTGGCTCGGCAGCTTGGCTTGCGGGTTCAGCGCCTTGATCGCGGGGTCATCCCACTTCTTGATCTTGCCCAGGTAGATATTGGCCAGCACTTCGCCCGTGATGGTCAGTTCGCCCGGCTTCACGCCCTGCAGGTTGATCACCGGCACCACGCCGCCGATCACGGTCGGGAACTGGACCAGGCCCTGCTTGTTCAGGTCCTCGTCCTTCAGCGGCGCGTCCGAGGCACCGAAATCGACCGTCTTGGCCCCGATCTGCTTGATCCCGCCCGACGAGCCGATGGATTGATAGTTGACCTTGTTACCCGTTGCTTTTTGGTATGCGTCGGCCCACTTGGAATACACGGGCGCCGGGAAAGAAGCGCCTGCACCGGTAATTTCCGCCGCGAACGCAGTACCCGCCACCACCATCGAAACGATGCCTGCCACGGCAGTCTTGACCAGCTTCATATGTCCTCCAGAGAACATTGGTTGGGAATGACAAATTTTTGACAAGACGAACTCTATGCTCCCTGTATGACAATTCCGTGACATCTTCAAATCTTCTTGGAACCGGCCTCCAGCAAGGGATCGCCGCTGCCATCCGGCTGTCATGCCGGCCCAATATTACGGCGGTTAATTGCGATATCTGGCAAAAAAACGCCGGGACTAGCCCGGCGTTCCTGGTCAAGGTGCGGCGTATCAGGCGCCCAAGGCATCCGCCAGCCGCCTGGCCGCGCGCTCGGCCATTTCGGCCTGCTCGGCCTCGACCATCACGCGCACCACCGGTTCGGTGCCGGAGGCACGGATCAGCACCCGGCCGCGTCCTTCCAGCTCAGGCTCGACCGCCGCGCGCGCGGCCTGTAGGCCGGCATGCGACTGCCAGTCGAAGCCCTTCTGCACGCGCACATTGATCAGCGTCTGCGGGAACAGCCGTACGCCCTCGAGCAACTGCGCCAGGGTCTTGCCGCTGCGGCGCAGCGCGGCCAGCACCTGCAGCGCCGACACGATGCCGTCGCCGGTGCTGTGGCGGTCCAGGCACAACAGGTGGCCGGAACCCTCGCCGCCCAGCGTCCAGCTGCGCTTGTTTAACTCTTCGAGCACATAGCGGTCGCCCACCTTGGCGCGCACGAATTCCACGCCCTGGCGCTTGAGCGCCAGCTCGACCGCCATATTGGTCATCAGCGTGCCCACGGCACCGGGCACCGCCTGGCCGGCGGCCTGGCGGTCGCGCACGATCAGATACAGTAGTTCGTCGCCGTTGTAGAGACGGCCGTCGGCATCCACCACCTGCAAGCGGTCGGCGTCGCCGTCAAAGGCCAGGCCCAGGTCGGCGCCATGGGCCTTGACAGCCTCAATCAGCTTGCCCGGCGCGGTGGCGCCGTAGCCGTCGTTGATATTGCGGCCGTCCGGCTGGTTGCCGATCGAAATCACGTCGGCGCCCAGTTCATGGAACACGTGCGGCGCGATGTGGTAGGCCGCGCCATGGGCGCAGTCGACCACCAGCTTCAGGCCGTACAGGTCCTGCTCGTGCGGGAAGGTGCTCTTGCAGAACTCGATATAGCGCCCGGGGGCATCGTTGATGCGGCGCGCGCGGCCCAGGTCATCGGATGGCGCGCACACCATCGGCTCTTCGATGGCAGCCTCGATCTCCGCCTCGACCTCGTCGGGCAACTTGTCGCCGTCGGCCGAAAAGAACTTGATGCCGTTGTCGTAATAGGGATTGTGGCTGGCCGAGATCACCACGCCGGCGGACAGCCGCAGCGCCCGCGTCAGGTAGGCGATGCCCGGCGTCGGCAGCGGGCCGGTCAGCAGCACGTGCACGCCAGCCGAGGTAAAGCCGGCCTCCAGCGCCGCTTCCAGCATATAGCCGGAAATGCGCGTGTCCTTGCCGATCAGCACGGTCGGCTTGCCTTGCCCGGTCTTGGCGCCGTGGGCCAGCACCTTGCCGGCAGCATGGCCCAGCCGCATCACGAAGTCCGGCGTGATCGGCGCCTCGCCGACCCTGCCCCGCACGCCATCTGTCCCGAAATACTTGCGTGTCATTCGCTGATTCCCTTTCTGTACTCTGATCGTTGTTCTGTCCGCAGTGGCCGCGGCCGGTTCAGGCCGCGCCAACGGACTCGTTGCGCACCGCCCACCAGGTCTTCGCGGCATCCACCGTCTGCTCCACATCATGCACGCGCACGATAAATGCTCCGCGCTCCAGCGCACACACCGCGGCGGCAATGCTGGCCGCAACACGCTGCTGCGGCGGCCGGCCACCGAGGACGGCGCCCAGCGTGGACTTGCGCGAAATGCCCGCCAGCACCGGCAGGCCCTCCAGCGCCAGCCGCGGCAATTGGCCGAGCAGGCGCAGATTATGATCGGGTGTCTTTCCGAAGCCAAACCCCGGATCGAGGGATATGCGCGCGTCGTCGATGCCGGCAGCGCGCAGCACGGCAATGCGCTCGGCAAGGAACCCGGCCACCTCGGCGACCACGTCGTCGTAGTGCGGGTCTTCCTGCATGGTCTGCGGATCGCGCTGCATATGCATCACGCACAGGCCCGCCTGCCCCGCCGCCACGGCCTCGACCGCGCCCGGCATGCGGAAACCCCAGATATCGTTGATGAGATCGGCTCCGGCCGCAAGTGCGGCGCGCATGACCTCGGGCTTGTAGGTATCGATCGACAGCGGCTTGCCGCAGTTGCGCAGCGCTTCCACCACGGGGATCACGCGTGCCAGTTCGTCCTCAAGCGGCAGCGCGGCCGAGCCCGGGCGGCTCGACTCGCCACCGATATCGATGATGTCCACCCCCTCCTGGATCATCTGCTCCGCGTGGCGCAGCGCCGCATCGCGGCTGGCGTGCTGGCCGCCGTCGGAGAACGAATCTGGCGTGACATTGAGAATGCCCATGACCAGCGGGCGCTGGTCCAACGCATAGCGGAAACGTCCGCACTGGAAGTACCGGGTCTGAGGAGTCTGCTGCAAGGTCGGAATACTTGAGGAAAGTCTGTGCGCGAACCCGTCGCGCAAAAGGAAAAGCCGGTGCACCAGGCACCGGCTTCGGATACAGCCACTACACAGCCACCACCACTACGTCGTCAGCCAGACGAAGTCGCGGGATCAGGCCGTGGCAGGCGCGTTGGTCGGCGCCACCGGCGAGCCGCCCGAAGGCGTGCTGCCGCCACCATTCTGGCCCGACGCACTGCGCGGCGGACGCGGCGGCTTGCCGGCCATGATGTCATTGACCTGGTCGGCATCGATGGTTTCCCACTCCATCAGCGCGTTGGTCATGGCTTCGACCTTGTCGCGGTTCTCTTCGAGCAGGCGCTTGGCCAGCGCGTATTGCTCGTCGATGATGCGGCGGATCTCGGCGTCGACCTTCTGCTGCGTGGCTTCCGACACGGTCTTGGACGACAGCTTGCCGAACATGCCATCCTGCTCGGTATCCACGTAGACCATGGCGCCGAGCGAATCGCTCATGCCGAAGCGGGTCACCATGTCGCGGGCGATCTTGGTGGCGCGCTCGAAGTCGTTGGACGCACCGGTGCTCATGGCGTTGAGGAAGACCTCTTCCGCCGCACGGCCGCCGAAGAGGATAGCAACCTCTTCCAGCATGCTGTCCTTGTACTTCGAATACTTGTCATGCTCCGGCAGCTGCCAGGTCACGCCCAGCGCCCAGCCACGCGGCATGATCGTGACCTTGTGCACCGGGTCGGCCTTGGGCAGCAGCTTGGCCACCACCGCATGGCCCGACTCGTGGTAAGCCGTGGCACGGCGCTCTTCCTCGCGCATGACCGTCGACTTGCGCTCCGGACCCATGTAGATCTTGTCCTTGGCGTCCTCGAAGTCCTGCATGTCGACCACGCGCTTGCTGCGGCGGGCGGCAAACAGCGCGGCCTCGTTGACCAGGTTGGCCAGGTCGGCGCCCGAGAAGCCCGGGGTACCACGCGCGATCACCGAGGCGTCGACGTCGTTGCCGATCGGCACCTTGCGCATATGGACCTTCAGGATCTGCTCGCGGCCGCGGATGTCCGGCAGGCCCACATAGACCTGGCGGTCGAAACGGCCCGGACGCAGCAGCGCCTTGTCCAGCACGTCGGCACGGTTGGTCGCGGCGATCACGATCACGCCCGAGTTGGCCTCGAAGCCATCCATCTCGACCAGCATCTGGTTCAGGGTCTGCTCGCGCTCGTCGTTGCCGCCGCCCATGCCGGCGCCACGATGGCGGCCGACCGCGTCGATTTCATCGATGAACACGATGCAGGGGGCCTGCTTCTTGGCGTTCTCGAACATGTCGCGCACACGGGCCGCGCCCACGCCGACGAACATTTCAACGAAGTCGGAACCCGAGATGCTGAAGAACGGCACCTTGGCCTCGCCGGCGATGGCACGTGCCAGCAGCGTCTTGCCGGTACCCGGAGGGCCAACCAGCAGCACGCCGCGCGGGATGCGCCCGCCCAGCTTCTGGAACTTTTGCGGGTCCTTCAGGAAGTCGACCAGTTCGACCACTTCTTCCTTTGACTCATCGCAGCCGGCCACGTCCTGGAACGTGACGGCGTTCTGGTTTTCATCGATCAGGCGCGCACGCGACTTGCCGAATGAGAAAGCGCCGCCTTTGCCGCCACCCTGCATCTGACGCATCATGTAGAACCAGAACACGATGATCAGCAGGGTCGGCCCGAGGTAATACAGGGCCTGGACCAGCACGTTGGGTTCGTCGTCCGCCTTGCCGGTCACCTGGACGCCGTACTTCATCAGGTCGCCGACCATCCAGATGTCGCCCGGCGAGATGATGGTGTACTTGGCGCCCTCCTTAGGCGAGACCACCAGGTTGCGGCCCTGCACGTCGACACGCGACACCTTGCCGTTCTTGGCGTCATCCATGAACTGCGAATAGGTGACGCTGTCCTGCGCACGGGGCTTGTCGAACTGCTTGAAGACGGTAAACAGCACCAGCGCGATCACTAGCCAGATTGCCGCCTTTTGAAACAGGTTGTTATTCAAGGCCGAACTCCTTTGCAATTGCCTTGCCAACGGATAGCTGCATTGTAATGCAGCGCCCGCCCTCGGGGGGAAACAGAGAAACTATGATGCCGATAGCACCGGGTGGGGCACTTTCCACGCTTCTTTTTTCGCCCTGGCTTGTATCGAGACCGGTCAATCCACTGCCTTGAGGTAGCGCCCAAGGATAAAGGTTTCGGAAGACTTGTCGCGAGACGCCTTGGGCTTGCGTTTCGCAACCACTTTGAAATGCCGCTTGAACTTCTCCACGATCTGGCTGTAGCCGCTCCCGTGGAAGCACTTTACCAGCAATGCCCCCTCCGGCTTAAGGTGGGCCTGCGCAAATTCCAGCGCCAGGTCGCACAGGTACTCGATCCGTGCTGCATCAGCGAAGGCTACACCGGACAAATTGGGGGCCATGTCGGACAAAACAAGGTCAATCTTGTTACCGCCGGAGGCGTCCAGCACCACGCTTTCCAGTTCGCGGAAGACCGATTCCTCGCGGAAGTCACCCTGGATGAAAGTGACGTCGGCGACAGGTTCCATCGGCAGCAGGTCGATCGCGACCACGGCGCCATCGATCCTGCCGTCCTTGGCCCTGGGCGAGTCCGCCAGCTTGTTGCGGGCGTACTGGCTCCAGCTGCCGGGCGCCGCGCCCAGGTCGACGATCACCTGTCCCGGGCGGATCAGCTTGTCCTGCTCGTCGATCTCCTTGAGCTTGTAGGCCGCGCGGGCGCGATAGCCCTCGCGCTGCGCCATTTTCACGTACGGATCGTTGATGTGGTCGTGCAGCCACGAATGATTGAACTTGTTTTTTGCCATGCCAGTTACCAGCCTGTTCCCTGCCCCCGCCCGCCGGTCAATGCCATCCGCGAAGGTTTTCCTACTGTTTTGATGATTTTGCTGCCCGACAGTGCCGGATTGACGGATAATACGCGCCAATCCGCATCCCGACCGCCAGCTCGCCTTATCAGCGGCCGGCTTGCCGCCCCCCGGGGCGGCCGTCGGCAGCCTGTCCTTGCCCGACCCGCCGTGTCACGACCGGCGCGGGCTGCAGCGCCCGATTTCCAGCGCCCAGCGCTCTATCACTATTTCAAGCGCCTAATAATCAGCGCCAACCTATGCCCGCTCTACAACTAGTCCCTGCCCAGCGCTCTGACCTGCGCTCCCGTGCCCATGCCCTGAACCCGGTCGTGATGGTCGGCGCCGAAGGCCTGACCCGTGCCGTACTGGCCGAGATCGACCGCAGCCTGGCCGCCCACGACCTGATCAAGATCCGCGTGTTCGGCGACGATCGCGATGCGCGCATCGCCATCTACGAGGAAATCTGCGACCAGCTCAGCGCCGCGCCGATCCAGCATATCGGCAAGCTGCTGGTGGTCTGGCGTCCGGGCGAAGCGCGCCTGAAGGAAAACCAGGCCGAAGACCTGGGCCGCCACACCCCCGCCCGCCGTGGTGGTGCGGCCCCGCGCACGGTGACGGTCAAGAAGCCCAGCGCTGCGCCGAACCGCCGTCCGACCCGCAAGGAAGTCACGGTGCTTGGCAACGAGCGCGTCACCGCCGGCGGCAATGTGAAGCGTTCGCGCGCACGCCCGACCAGCCAGAAGAAGAAGGCGCTGGGCTAAACACTGCCAGCTGAAGCATGACGGGGTCGCCGCCAGGCGCCCCCGATGCCGGCACGCCACGCCTGTGGCCGTGCCGGCGGCCGGTCTCACTCCCCGGCCGAACGCGGCGCCGAAGCGCGCCACACCAGCACCAGCGCCAGCAGGCTTTGCAGCAGGTAGAAGGCGCTCGACACGCCGTGCAGCATGCCGAACTGCGCCTTGTAAGGCGATTCCGAAACGCCGACACCCAGCGCCAGCGCCTTTTCCTTCAGGCCGGCCATGAACGGCTGGGTGCCGAAGTAGCCCGCCAGCACGCAGCACAGCATGCCCAGCACCAGCCAGCGCAGGCCGCGATAGCGGTGGGCGCCGCGCCGGATCATCACGTTGCACAGCACCAGCTGCAACACACCGATGGTGACCCCGACGATGGCTTCAGTATGGAACAGGTGCCCGGCGATCATGCCCGCCGTCTCGCGGCTGGGCAGCACCGAAAACAGCGTCGGCGCCACCATGTAGCCGACGGTCCAGAGGCTGCCCGCCCACACCACCGTCAGCAGCAGGAATATGCGGTGCGGCAGCGGCGGCAGATTGTTATAGGAATTGGAGAACACGTGCCGGTCTTTCCGGGGGCCGGGCCAGGTGCAAGCCTGCCGGCCGGGCCGGCGTCAGATATAGCGTACGGTAATGACTTCGTACTCGCGCTCGCCGCCAGGGGCCAGCACGGTTGCGACGTCGCCTTCGAACTTGCCGATCAGCGCACGCGCGATGGGCGAGCTGACCGAGATCTTGCCGACGTCAATGTCGGCCTCGTCATCGCCCACGATCTGGTAGCTGACGGGACTGCCGGACTCCAGGTCCTCCAGGTCAACGGTCGCGCCAAAGACGATGCGGCCGTCGGTGTCCAGCTGGGTCGGGTCGATGACCTGCGCGGCCGACAGCTTGGCCTCCACTTCCAGGATGCGGCCTTCGATAAAGGCCTGCTTCTCCTTGGCGGCGTCGTATTCGGCGTTTTCAGACAGGTCGCCCTGTGCGCGGGCTTCCGAGATTGCATTGATCACCGCCGGACGCTCGACAGCCTTCAGGCGCTGCAGTTCCTCCTTCAGGAGCTCTGCGCCACGCTTGGTAATCGGAATGGTGCTCATGTCTTCGTTCAACAAAAAAATGAGCCGCAGCGGAGCTGGAGCCATCCCTGGCCAATGCTGCCAGGGCACTTCCGCTCAACCGCGGCTTTCAGACAGGACCGAATGCGGGCACGCCGCATCGATCGACGAATTTGACGTAGTTTAGGCCAGGAAGCCCGCCGGCAGCAACTCCGGCGGGCTTCCTGGCCTTGACCGGGCGCAATGCGCCCGGCCAGTGGCGATGTGCCGCTTGCCTTACGTACGGGGCTTCAGGCCAGCGAGGCGTGCAGGCTCTGCAGGTCGTAGACCTCCAGGCTCTGCATGTGCTTCAGGCCCTCCACCGCGGCGCGGGCGCCGGCGATGGTGGTGTAGTAAGGAATGCGGTGGGCCAGCGCCGAGGTACGGATCGAGCGCGAATCGGCAATCGCGGTGCGGGTCTCGTCCACGGTGGTGAACACCAGCGCCAGTTCGCCGTTCTTGATCATGTCCACGATATGCGGACGGCCGTCCTTGACCTTGTTGACCGTCTTGACCGGGATACCGGCGGCCTCGATGGCCGACGCGGTGCCGCGGGTGGCGACGATCGGGTAGCCCATGTCGTGCAGCATGCGGGCCACGCCGACTGCGCGCGGCTTGTCGCTGTCCTTCACGGTGATCAGCACGGTGCCCTTCTCCGGCAGGCGCGAACCCGCGGCCAGCTGGCTCTTGAACAGCGCCTCGCCGAAGGCCTTGCCCACGCCCATCACTTCGCCGGTCGAACGCATTTCAGGTCCGAGGACCGGATCGACGCCCGGGAACTTGTTGAACGGGAACACCGCTTCCTTGACGCTGTAGTACGGCGGGATGACTTCCTCGCCGATGCCCTGCTCGTCCAGCGACTGGCCGGCCATGCAGCGCGCGGCGATCTTGGCCAGCTGCAAGCCGGTGGCCTTGGATACGTACGGCACGGTACGCGAGGCGCGCGGGTTCACTTCCAGCACGTAGACGGTATCGACGCCGTCGTTCTGCTGGATCGCGAACTGCACGTTCATCAGGCCGACCACGTTCAGGGCGCGGGCCATGGCGGCGGTCTGGCGCTTCAGTTCGGCCACGGTCTCGGCCGACAGCGAGTACGGCGGCAGCGAGCAGGCGGAGTCGCCCGAGTGCACGCCAGCCTGCTCGATGTGCTCCATCACGCCGCCGATGAAGACGCGCTTGCCGTCGGAGATCGCATCGACGTCGCACTCGATGGCGTCGTTCAGGAAGCGGTCCAGCAGCACCGGGGAATCGTTCGAGACCTTGACGGCCTCGCGCATGTAGCGCTCGAGGTCGCGCGGCTCATGCACGATTTCCATGGCGCGGCCGCCCAGCACGTACGACGGGCGCACCACCAGCGGGTAGCCGATCTCTTCGGCCAGGCGCAGCGCTTCGTCCTCGGCACGCGCGGTGCGGTTGGGCGGCTGGCGCAGGCCCAGCTCCTGCAGCAGCTTCTGGAAGCGCTCGCGGTCTTCGGCCGCGTCGATCATGTCGGGGCTGGTGCCGATGATGGGCACGCCGTTGGCTTCCAGGTCCAACGCCAGCTTCAACGGGGTCTGGCCGCCGTACTGCACGATCACGCCGACGGGCTTTTCCTTGTCGACGATTTCCAGCACGTCTTCCAGCGTCAGCGGCTCGAAGTACAGGCGGTCCGAGGTGTCATAGTCGGTCGACACGGTTTCCGGGTTGCAGTTGACCATGATGGTCTCGTACCCGTCTTCGCGCAGCGCCAGAGCGGCGTGCACGCAGCAGTAGTCGAACTCGATGCCCTGGCCGATCCGGTTTGGGCCGCCGCCCAGCACCATGATCTTCTTCTTGTCGGTCGGCTGCGCTTCGCACTCGCCATGCTCGGCCTCGTAGGTCGAGTACATGTAGGCGGTGTTGGTGGCGAACTCGGCCGCGCAGGTGTCCACGCGCTTGTAGACCGGGCGCACGTTCTGGGCGATGCGCGCCTCGCGCACGGCCTTGGCATCGGTCTTCAGCAGCTTGGCCAGGCGGCGATCGGAGAAGCCCTTCTGCTTCAGGAAGCGCAGCTCGGCGGTCGACAGGCTGTCCAGCGTGCGCGCCTTGACCAGGCCTTCGGTCTTGATGATGTCTTCGATCTGGGCCAGGAACCAGGGGTCGATGTCGGTCTCGGCATAGACCTCTTCCAGCGACATGCCCAGGCGGAACGCGTCGCCCACGTACCAGATGCGGTCGGGGCCGGCTTCGCCGATTTCCTCGACAACCTCATCACGGTCCGACGACTTTTCATCCAGGCCGTCCACGCCCACTTCCAGGCCGCGCAGTGCCTTCTGGAACGATTCCTGGAAGGTGCGGCCCATGGCCATCACCTCACCCACCGACTTCATCTGAGTGGTCAGGTGGCTGTCAGCCTGCGGGAATTTCTCAAACGCGAAGCGCGGCACCTTGGTGACCACGTAGTCGATCGACGGCTCGAACGAAGCCGGGGTCGCGCCGCCGGTGATCTCGTTCTTCAGCTCGTCCAGCGTGTAGCCCACGGCCAGCTTGGCCGCGACCTTGGCGATCGGGAAGCCGGTGGCCTTGGACGCCAGCGCCGACGAACGCGACACGCGCGGGTTCATCTCGATGACGATCATGCGACCGTCCTTCGGGTTGATCGAGAACTGCACGTTGGAACCGCCGGTGTCGACGCCGATTTCGCGCAGCACGGCCAGCGACGCGTTGCGCAGGATCTGGTATTCCTTGTCGGTCAGGGTCTGGGCCGGGGCCACGGTGATCGAGTCGCCGGTGTGGATGCCCATCGGGTCCAGGTTCTCGATCGAGCAGATGATGATGCAGTTGTCCTTCTTGTCGCGGACCACTTCCATCTCATACTCTTTCCAGCCCAGCAGCGACTCTTCGATCAGCAGCTCGCGCGTCGGCGACAGATCCAAGCCGCGCTTGCAGATCTCTTCGAACTCTTCGCGGTTGTAGGCAATGCCGCCGCCGCTGCCGCCCAGCGTGAACGACGGGCGGATCACGATCGGGTAGCCGCCGCTGCCGGTTTCCTGGGCAATGCGCGACTGCACGGCCATGGCTTCGTCCATCGAGTGGGCGATGCCCGACTTGGCCGAACCCAGACCGATCTTGGTCATGGCGTCCTTGAACTTCTGGCGGTCCTCGGCCTTGTCGATGGCTTCCGGCGAAGCGCCGATCAGTTCGACCTTGTACTTCTCCAGCACGCCGTGGCGATACAGGTCCAGCGCGCAGTTCAGCGCGGTCTGGCCGCCCATGGTCGGCAGGATCGCGTCCGGGCGCTCCTTCTCGATGATGCGCTCGACCACTTCCCAGGTGATCGGCTCGATGTAGGTCACATCGGCCGTGTTGGGATCGGTCATGATGGTCGCCGGGTTCGAATTGACCAGGATGACCTTGAAGCCTTCCTCGCGCAGCGCCTTGCAGGCCTGGGCGCCGGAGTAGTCGAACTCGCACGCCTGGCCGATGATGATGGGGCCCGCGCCGATGATCAGGATGCTCTTGATGTCTGTGCGTTTTGGCATTGCACGCTCTCTTTGTTGGCCGGCCCGCTTGCATGCGGGCCGCGCCGGTAATCAGGGAATCCGTCCGGATTCGAAAAGGTCAGCTTGTCCGCCGCCGCGCCTAGTTCATGGTGGCCGTCGCCAGCTTGGCGCCGAAACCGATGAACATCGCCCCCACCCCGCTCGACATGCCGGCCGACAGGCGCCGGCGGCGCCGGAATGCGTCGGCCAGCTTCGCGCCCACGAAGATGATCGTGGTCAGGTAGGCGAAGCTGCAGATCTGGCAGACCAGCCCCAGCACGCCGAACGACAGCACCGGGTAAGCGAAAGCCGGATCGACGAACTGGATGAAGAACGAGATGAAGAACAGGATCGCCTTCGGGTTCAGCAGGCTGATCAGGAGCGCCTTGCGGAACGGATCGGACTGGTCGGCCGTGCCCGCCGGCACGGTCGCGGCCGCGGCCGCATCGCCGCGCGCGGCCCAGTTGCGCACCGCGCCGCGCAGCATGTTGAAGCCGATCCACGCCAGGTAGGCCGCGCCGATGTACTTCACCACGTAGAACAACGCCGGGCTGGCCTTGAGCAGCGAGGCCACGCCCGCTGCCGACAGCACCATCAGCACGAAGTCACCCAGGAACACCCCGCATGCGCCCTTGTAGCCGGCACGCACGCCGCGCTGCGCCGCCACCGACAGCACATACATCGAGTTCGGCCCGGGCAGCAGCACGATAAAAATCGTGCCCAGCACATAGGTCCAGAAATCGGTGATGCCGAAGGCGGTATGTATGAAGGCGTTCATGGGATGTCCCTGAGGTCTGCGCTGTTCTTCTTGCCCGCTTACTTGCGCGCGTCCGTCATCAGCTTGATGAAGCGGTCGAACAGGTAAGCCACGTCGTTCGGGCCGGGCGAGGCTTCCGGGTGACCCTGGAAGCAGAAGGCCGGCTTGTCGGTCAGCGTGAAACCCTGCAGCGAACCGTCGAACAGCGACTTGTGCGTCACGCGCACGTTCGACGGCAGCGTGTCCGCGTCCACCGCGAAACCGTGGTTCTGCGACGTGATCACCACGCGGCCGTCGTCCAGGTCCTTGACCGGGTGGTTGGCGCCATGGTGGCCGAACTTCATCTTCAGGGTCTTGGCGCCGACCGCCAGGGCCATGATCTGGTGGCCCAGGCAGATGCCGAAGGTCGGGATGCCGCGCTCGATGAACTCGCGCGTGGCGGCGATGGCGTAGTCGCACGGCTCGGGGTCGCCGGGGCCGTTGGACAGGAACACGCCGTCCGGATTCAGCGCCAGCGCGTCGGCGGCACTCGCCTGCGCGGGCAGCACCGTCACCTTGCAGCCGCGCTCGGCCAGCATGCGCAGGATGTTGTACTTGACGCCGTAGTCATAGGCGACCACGTGGAACTGCGGCTTGTCCTGCTTGCCGTAGCCTTCGCCCAGCTTCCACTCGGTCTGGGTCCACTCGTACGGCTCCTTGACCGAAACCACCTTGGCCAGGTCCATGCCGGCCAGGCCGGGGAACGAGCGGGCCAGGTCGATGGCCTTCTGGACATTGTCTTCGCCGGCCAGGATGCAGCCGTTCTGGGCACCCTTTTCGCGCAGGATACGCGTCAGCTTGCGCGTATCGATGCCGGCGATGGCCACCACCTTTTCCTGCTTCAGGTAGTGGGCAAGGGTGTGCTCCTTGCGGAAGTTCGAGGCCAGGATCGGCAGATCCTTGATGATCAGGCCGGCGGCATGGACTTTCGTGGCTTCGACATCCTCAGGATTGACCCCGTAGTTACCGATATGCGGATACGTCAGCGTGACGATCTGCCGCGAGTAACTCGGGTCGGTGAGGATTTCCTGGTAACCGGTGATGGCGGTGTTGAACACCACTTCACCGATGGTATGGCCGGAAGCGCCAATGGAATAGCCACGAAAGACCGTGCCGTCTGCTAGCGCGAGAATGGCGGACGGAAAAGACGGTAACACGGGTAGGCTCCTGCTGGACTCACCCCGTGACCGACCAATCGACGCCTCGTGCCTCCCAGGCTGGATCCGTGACGGCGGCAGCGGCATTGCGCCGATGCGGTCGGATCCGGTCGCGACCTGCTTCTTGCGTCACATTGAATGCGGACAGCAAAGGCGGCGCGGATGGGGGCGGCGGAAGGTGGAAAGCGGTAGGCGCTAGGGTGAAGGGTTCTGAAAGCGAAACTTTCGAATTATATCCCGCGCCACCCATTTTCTCAAGTTTTCAAGGACTTGCACGCGGCAGCGGGCGGCGCCACCACGCCGCCGGCCGCCGTCCCGGCCTGTGCCTGCTACGTTACGCCTGCGGCGGCACGACCGCCGTGACCTCGATTTCCACCTTGGCGCGCGGCTCCACCAGGTCCGCGACCTCGACCGCCGTCATCGCCGGGAAGTGGCGGCCGATGATGGCCCGGTAGTGCTGGCCGATCGCCCCGTAGGCGCCGACATATTCCGCCTTGTCCTTCACATACCAGGTCATGCGCACGATATGCTCGGGCAGCGCGTCGCCGGCCGCCAGCACGGCAACCACGTTGCGCAGCGCCTGCGCCACCTGCAGGCCGAAGTCGTCGGTCTCGAATTCACATTTGCCGGTCCAGCCGATCTGGCCGCTGACAAAGAGGAGGCGGCTGCCGACCTGCATTTCGGTCATGGTGCCGTTGGCGTAGCCACGCGGGGGCGCCCAGTCGGGCGGCTGCAGGATGTTCATGATGCGTTTTCCTGTTGATATCTGTATGAGTGGATGGAATTCCGGGATTCAAGCCGTCGCGACCAGGTAGGACGACATGGCCTCGCGCACGGCATCGGGCAACGGCTGCGGAGCAATCGAGCCGGTATCGACGCAGACCAGCCGCTGCGTCACTTCCATGCGGGTATCGTCATGCGGGCCGGCGAAGCGGATCGCGAGGGTAAAGCTGGACTGACCCAGCTTCAGCACGCGCAGCTCCCGTGTCAGCACCTCGCCCAGCCGGCTCGGCGCCAGGAAGCGGCACTCCAGCTCGGCGGTCGGCACGCCCGCGTGGCCCTCGCCATGCATGGCATCGAAGGGCCAGCCCAACGCCTCGCTAAACCAGTCTTCGATCAGATCGTTGAGCATCTCGAAATAGCGCGGGTAGAACACGATGCCCGCGGCGTCGCAGTGCTTGAAGCGCACCAGGACGGTGCTGCGGAACACGGGGCTCATGGCTTCCCCGCCTGGTTAGTGCCGCCATTGCCACCGCCATTGCCCTGCTCCGCCATCTGCCGCAGCCGGAAGCGCTGCAGCTTGCCGGTCTCGGTGCGCGGCAGCGCCGGCACGAACACAATGCGGCGCGGATACTTGTAGGGTGCGATCTGGCGCTTCACGTAGTCCTGCAGCGCGGTGCGGGTAGCGTCGTCCGCCGCCACGCCCTCGCGCAGCACCACATAGGCCATCACCACCTGGCCGCGCCCGTCGTCGGGCGCACCGACCACACCGCATTCGGCCACTGCCTCGTGCTGCATGAGTGCGCTTTCCACCTCCGGCCCGGCGATGTTGTAGCCGGCCGAGATGATCATGTCGTCCGAACGCGCCTGGTAGAAGTAGTAGCCGTCCTCGTCGACGAAGAAGGTATCGCCCGGCAGGTTCCAGCCCGCCTTCACATAGTTGGACTGGCGCGGATCGTCCAGGTAGCGGCAGCCGGTCGGCCCCTGCACCGCCAGCTTGCCGACCTGTCCCGGCGGCAGGGGCTGCATGTTCTCGTCGACGATCTGCGCGACATAGCCCGGCACCACCCGCCCGATCGCGCCCGGCCTGACCTCGGCGCCGGCGCTGGAGATAAAGATATGCATCATCTCCGTGCCGCCGATGCCGTCGGTCATCTCGATGCCGGTGGCCGCCTTCCAGCTCTGGCGCGTGGCGTCCGGCAGGGCTTCGCCGGCCGACACGCTCTTCTTCAGGCTGGACAGGTCATAGCGCGGCGCCAGCGTTGCCATCTGCCGGTAGAAGGTGGGCGCGGTAAAGACGATGGTGGCGCGGAAATCCTGGATCAACCCGAGCAGCGTCTCTGGCGTCAGCTTCTCGGCCAGCACGGCGCTGGCGCCGATGCGCAGCGGGAAACACAGCATGCCGCCCAGCCCGAAGGTGAACGCGATCGGCGGCGTGCCGCAGAACACGTCGTCGGGCTGCGGGCACAGCACGTGGCGCGGGAACAGGTCGCACATGGCCAGCACGTCGCGATGGAAGTGCATGGTGCCCTTGGGCTGGCCGGTGGTGCCGCTGGTAAAGGCGATCAGGCAGACATCGTCGCTGGCGGTGTCGCAGGCCGCGAAGGCATCCGGCTTGCCCGCCAGCGCCGCCTCCAGCGAACCCTCGCCTTCACCGTTGAAGTACAGCGTGCGCGCCAGGCTCGGGCAGTGGAATTCGCCGCCCTCCTGCTGGTTGGCTTCGAGCTCCTCGCGCAGCCGCGCATCGCACAGCGCGGCGCCGACCTGGGCCTTGTCGATGATCTGCTTCAGCTCCTTGGCGCGCAGCAGCGGCATGGTCGGCACCGCGACCAGGCCAGCCTTGAGCGTGGCCAGCCAGCTGGCGGCCATCATCAGGTTGTTGGGTCCGCGCAGCAGCACGCGGCTGCCGGGCACCAGTTGCATGTCCTCGACCAGCACATGGGCGATGCGGTTCACCAGCGCCGCCAGCTGCGCATACGTGACCGTCTCTATCTGTCCGTCGCGGCGATGGCGGATGGCGATGCGCTCGCCGCGGCCTTCGCGCACGTGGCGGTCTAGCAGCTCCACCGCGGCATTCATCCGCTCCGGGTAGTCGGTATCGGCATTGAAGCGGAACACCGGCCACATTTCGGGCGGCGGCAGGCGGTCGCGCGCGAAGGTATCGAGGTGGGCTGTGGTCGCCATGGCTTGTCTCCTGTCTGCTCTGTATCGGTACGGCAGTTCGTGGGTAGCTCGCGGGCGCGTCAGGCTTTGCGCCCGGCCAGCGTCTCGCGTGCAATGATCAGCTTCTGCACTTCGGTGGCGCCTTCATAGATACGCAGCGAGCGGATCTCGCGGTACAGGCTTTCCACCCGCGTGCCGACCTTGACGCCCAGGCCGCCGAACATCTGCACCGCACGGTCGATCACCTGCTGCGCGTTCTCGGTCGCCACCATCTTGGCCATGGCCGCCTCGCGCGTGGTGCGCTGGCCCTTGACATCGCGCAGCCAGGCCGCGCGGTAGGTCAGCAGCGCCGCGGCATCGATCGCGGTGGCCATGTCGCCGATGGCGGCCTGGGTCAGCTGCAGGTCGGCCAGCACGCCGCCGAACATCGGACGCGCGCAGGCGCGCGCCAGTGCATCGTCCAGCGCGGCGCGGCCAAAGCCCAGCGCCGCCGCCGCAACCGAGGCACGGAAGATGTCGAGCGTCATCATCGCCACCTTGAAGCCCTGCCCCGCTTCGCCCAGCCGGTTGCCCACGGGCACGCGGCAGTTGTCGAAACGCAGCGTGGCGAGCGGGTGCGGCGCCATCACGTCGATGCGCTCGGCGATGGTCAGGCCTGGCGTATCCGCATCCACCACGAAGGCGGAGATGCCGCGCGCGCCCGGCGCCTCGCCGGTGCGCACGAACACGCAGTAGAAGTCGGCAATGCCGCCGTTGGAAATCCAGGTCTTGGCGCCGTCGATCACATAGTGGCTGCCGTCGTCCGACAGCCGTGCGCTGCACTGCATGGCGGCCACATCGGAACCGGCCTCCGGCTCGGACAGTGCAAACGCGGCAATCGCCTCGCCGCGGGCCACGCGCGGCAGGTAATGCGCGCGCAGCGCAGCGCTGCCGGCCAGCGAGATCGCGCCCGAGCCCAGCCCCTGCATGGCAAAGGCAAAATCGGCCAGGCCGTCATGGCGCGCCAGGGTTTCGCGCAGCAGGCACAGCGAGCGTGAATCCAGCGCCGGCAGCGCGCCGCCGTGCGCGGCCGGCACGCAATAGCGCAGCCAGCCGGCCTCGCCCAGCTGGCGCACCAGCGCGCGGCAGGCGGCGTCGGTATCGCTGTGGTCGACATGGAGGTGTTGCGCGCACCAGGCGTCCAGTTCGCGCTCCAGTGTGCGGTGCGCGTCGTCGAACAGCGGCAGGTCGAGATAGGTCTTGTCGGACATGGCGCTTCAGTCCCCTTCGAACACCGGCTTGGTCTTGGCGACGAAGGCCTCGTAGGCGCGGCGGAAGTCGCGCGTCTGCATGCAGATGGCCTGGGCTTCGGCCTCGGCCTCGATGGCCTCGTCGAGCCCCATGTTCCATTCCTGGTGCAGCAGCTTCTTGGTCACGCCGTGGGCAAAGGTCGGGCCAGCGGCCAGTTGCGCGGCCAGCGCATGGGCCTGGGCCAGCACCGCTTCGGACGGATGCAGCGCATTGAAGAAGCCCCACTGCAGGCCCTCTTCCGCGCTCATCGAGCGGCCGGTGTAGAGCAGTTCGCTGGCACGCCCCTGCCCGATCACGCGCGGCAGCAGCGTGCACGCGCCCATGTCGGCGCCGGCCAGGCCGACGCGCGTGAACAGGAACGCGGTCTTGGCCTGCGCCGTGCCCAGGCGCATGTCGGAAGCCAGCGCCATCATCGCGCCGGCGCCGGCGCAGATGCCGTCGACCGCGCTGACTACCGGCTGCGGGCAGGCGCGCATGGCCTTGACCAGGTCGCCGGTCATGCGCGTGAAGTCGAGCAGCTCAGGCATGGTCATGCGCGTGAGAGGCCCGATGATCTCGTGCACGTCGCCGCCCGAGCAGTAGTTGCCGCCGGCGCCCGTCACCACCACCGCCTTGATGTCGCTGGCATAGCACAGGCCGCGGAACAGGTCGCGCAGCTCGGCATAGGAATCGAAAGTCAGCGGGTTCTTGCGCTCCGGCCGGTTCAGCGTCACGGTGCCGACCTTGCCGTCGCCGGACACCGACCACAGGAAGTGCTTCGGCTGGTAGCCGGCAAAGCTGCGCTTGTGGTGGCGCATGTCGAGTGCGATCTCTGTCATGGGTTTCTCTCGTTGTCTGTTGCAGTCGGTGAGGTTCAGCCCGCCATCACTTCGCCGCCGGCGACGGGGATCGCCTGGCCGGTGATCGCGGCCGCGGATGGCTGGCACAGCCAGGCCACCGCGTCGGCCACTTCCTCGGGCTGCACCAGCCGCCGTTGCGGATTGCGTGCGGCCAGCTCGGCGCGCGCCTGTTCCTCGGTACGGCCGGTCTTGCCGACGATATTGGCCACCGCGTCGCGCACGATGTCGGTTTCGGTATAGCCCGGGCAGACCGCATTGACGGTCACGCCCTTGGCCGCGGTTTCCAGCGCCAGCGCGCGCGTCAGGCCGATCACCCCATGCTTGGCCGCGCAATAGGCGCTGACATAGCCGTAGCCGATCAGGCCGGCCGTGCTCGCCACATTGACGATGCGGCCCCAGCCCGCATCGAGCATCGCCGGCAGCGCCGCCTGCGTGCACAGGAAGGTGCCGGTCAGGTTCACATCCAGCATGCGCTGCCACAGCCCGGCATCGGTCTTCAGGAACGGTGCGCTGTGCGCCTGGCCGGCATTGTTGACCAGCATCGACACCGGGCCGGCCTGCTCGGCGGCGGCGGCAAAGGCGCGCGCCACGCTGCCGGCATCGGCGATATCGGCCGTGACAAGGGAGACCACGGCGCCTGCGGGAGCAAGCTTACGCAGCGCTTGCACGGTCGCCTGCAACGCGCCGGCATCGCGGCCCAGCAGCGTCACGCTGGCGCCGTCGGCCAGCAGCCGGCGCGCGATGGCCGCGCCGATGCCGCGCCCGCCGCCGGTGACCAGTGCGTGGCGCCCTGACAGTGAACCCGTGCTGCGCGTCATCCCTGCTTCTCCTGCGCCGCGGCGCGTTCCAGGTTGGTTTCCAGTTGCCGCTTGCCGGCCTGGTACTGCTTGGGCCAGGCGATATCGCGATAGCCGATGCGCGCCGCTTCCTGCAGCGTCCAGGCCGGGTTGGCCAGGTGCGGCCGCGCGATCGCGCACAGGTCGGCACGGCCCGCGGCGATGATCGAGTCGACGTGGTCGGCCTCGAAGATCGCGCCCACGGCAATGGTGGCGATGCCGGCCTCGTTGCGGATGCGGTCGGCAAACGGGGTCTGGTACATGCGGCCGTAGACCGGCGCCTGGTCCGGGCTGACCTGGCCCGACGAGCAGTCGATCATGTCGGCGCCGGCGGCCTTGAAGGCGCGTGCGATCTCGATCGCGTCGTCGGGGGTGATGCCGCCTTCGACCCAGTCGTGCGCCGAGATGCGCACCGACATCGGCTTGTGTTCCGGCCACACCGCACGCACCGCGGCAAACACCTCGAGCGGGTAGCGCAGCCGCGCGGCCAGCGAACCGCCGTATTCATCTTCCCGCGTATTGGTCAGCGGCGAGATAAAGCTCGACAGCAGGTAGCCGTGCGCGCAGTGCAGCTCCAGCCAGTCGAAGCCGGCCTCGGCGGCGCGGCGCGCGCTGGCGACGAAGTCATCGCGCACACGCTCCATGTCTGCGCGCGTCATCTCGCGCGGGGTCTGCGACTCGCCCGGCAGGTAAGGCAGCGGCGAGGCCGAGATCACCGGCCAGTTGCCTTCCGGCAGCGGATGGTCCATTGCCTCCCAGCCGAGCTGCGTCGAGCCCTTGCGGCCCGAGTGGCCGATCTGCATGGCGATGCGGGCATCGCTGTTAGCATGCACGAAGTCGACGATGCGGCGCCAGGCGTCGCGCTGTGCGTCGTTCCACAAACCCGGGCATCCCGGCGTGATGCGCGCATCGGGCGACACGCAGGTCATCTCCGCCACCACCATGCCGGCGCCGCCCAGCGCGCGCGAACCCAGGTGGACCAGGTGGAAGTCGCCGGGCACGCCGTCGGTGCACGAATACATCGCCATCGGCGACACCACCACGCGGTTCTTCAGCGTGACGCCGCGCATGCGGAACGGCGTGAACATCGGCGGCAGCGGCAGGTGCTCGCGCAGTTGCAGGCTCTCCGGTTGCACGCCGGCCTGCCGCGCCAGCCAGTGCTCGAACTGCGCCACGTAGTCCGCATCGCGCACGCGCAGGTTCTCATGCGAGATGCGCTGCGAGCGCGTCAGCAGGGAATAGGCGAACTGCTCCGGCGGCAGGCTGCCCGCGTAGCGCTCGACGTTCTCGAACCATTCGGTCGAGTTGCGCGCCGCGTTCTGGATCTTCAGCACTTCCACGCCGCGCGTGGCTTCGTAGCGCGACAGTGCATCGGGCAGGCCGTCATGACCCCTGCCACGGATCTCTTCGGCGAGGTCAATGGCATCTTCCAACGCCAGCTTGGTGCCCGAACCGATCGAGAAATGCGCGGTGTGCGCGGCATCGCCCATCAGCACCACCGGCACGCGGCGGCCGTCGGGCAAGGTGTTCCAATGCACCCATTGGCGGCAGATCACGCGGGGGAAGCGGATCCAGATCGCCGAGCCGCGCAGGTGCGCCGCATTGGTGATCAGCTTGTTGCCGTCGAGGTAGCGCGCGAACAGGCGCTCGCAGTAGGCCACGCCCTCTTCCTGGCTCATCTGCTCGATGCCCGCCGCACGCCAGACTGACTCCGGGGCCTCGACAATAAAGGTCGAGGTGGTGTCGTCAAAGCGGTAGGCGTGCGCCTGGAACCAGCCGTGCTCGGTCTTCTCGAAGGCAAAGGTGAAGGCGTCGAACAGCTTGTGCGTGCCCATCCAGACAAAGCGGCACTGGCGCGTGTCGATGTCAGGCTGGAACGTGTCGGCGTAGCGGGTGCGGATGCGGCTGTTCAGGCCGTCCGAGGCGATCACCAGGTCGGCCTGGTATTGCATCGCCAGCGCCTGGTCGTCGGACACGTCGGTCTCGAACACCAGCTTCACGCCCAGCGCCTCGCAGCGCGCCTGCAGGATATTGAGCAGGCGCTTGCGGCCGATGCCGATAAAGCCATGGCCGCCGGAGCGGATGGTGCGCCCGCCGATATGGATGTCGATATCGTCCCAGTGGTTGAAGGCCGCGTTGATCTCGGCGGCGCTGACCGGGTCGGCTTCCTTCAGGTTGTCCATGGTGGCGTCAGAGAACACCACGCCCCAGCCGAAGGTGTCGTAGGGCCGGTTGCGCTCGACCACGATGACCTCGTTGGCCGGATCCTGCAGCTTCATCAGCAGGCCGAAGTACAGGCCCGCCGGGCCACCACCAATACAAAGCACTCGCATCTGTCGCCTCCTGCCGGCTGCGCCGGGCACCTTTGCCAGGATCACACCGCCATCTAGATGATGTCTAAATATTTTATGCTTCAAATATTAGACTGCATCACGGCCGATGGCAAGGGTGGGATGCGGAGTGCCCCGCAAGGCACCCACAGCGCCACGCCCTCAACCCGCCGTCTAGCCTTTCAGCGCTGCCTGCAACTGTTCCAGCGCACCCGGGTCCTCGATCGTGGTCAGGTCGCCCGGGTCGCGCCCTTCGGCCACTGCCTGCATGGCGCGCCGCAGCAACTTGCCGGAGCGGGTCTTGGGCAGCGCATTGACAAAGAATACGCGCGCCGGCCGCGCCACGGCACCCAGTTGCTGCTCCACCGTCTTCATCAACTCGCCTTCCAATGCCAGCCGCGCTTCGGCCGTGGCCGTGCGCGCCGGATCGCGGGCGATGCAGAATGCCATCGCCACCTGCCCCTTGAGCGCGTCCTGCACGCCCACCACCGCCACCTCGGCCACGGCGGAGTTGGACGACAGGCTTTCCTCGATCTCGCGGGTGCCCAGCCGGTGGCCGGCCACGTTGATCACGTCATCGGTGCGGCCCAGGATAAAGACGTAGCCGTCGGCGTCGCGCACGCCCCAGTCGAAGGTGGAATAGCACAGCCGGTTCGGCACCGCCTGCCAGTAAGTGCGCACGAAGCGGTCGTCATCGCCCCACACGGTGCTCATGCATCCGGGCGGCAACGGGCCATCGATGGCGACCACACCCTTCTGGTTAGGCGGGCATTCCGCGCCGGTGTTCTCGTCGACGATTTTCAGGTCATAGCCATAGGCCGGCACGCCGGGCGAGCCCAGCTTAGGCGGCAGCGCCTCGATGCCGCGCTGGATCGCGAGGATCGGCCAGCCGGATTCGGTCTGCCAGTAGTTGTCGACCACCGGCTTGCCCAGGCCGTCCTGGATCCAGCGCGCGGTGGGCTCGTCCAGCGGCTCGCCGGCCAGGAACAGCAGGCGCAGGCTGGACAGGTCGTAGCGGGTCAGCCAGGCCGGGTCCTGCTTCTTCAGCACGCGGATCGCGGTCGGCGCGCTGAACATCAGGTTGACCTTGTATTGCTCCACCAGCCGCCACAGGATGCCGCCGTCCGGGCGGATCGGCGTGCCTTCATACATCAGCGTGGCCATGCCGGCCAACAGCGGGCCATAGACGATATAGCTGTGCCCCACCACCCAGCCGATGTCCGATGCGGTGAACATGGTGTCGCCGGGCTTGCCGCAGAAGATGTACTCCATCGACGTGGCCAGCGCCACCGCGTAGCCGCCGGTATCGCGCTGCACGCCCTTGGGCTTGCCAGTGGTGCCGGAGGTGTAGAGCACGTACGACGGCTCGCTCGATTCCAGCCACACGCACGGCACCTGCACGCCGGCCACGCGCTCGCGCCAGGCGGCATAGTCCTCGTCGCGGCCCTCGGTACGGGGCATTTGCGCCAGTTGCCGGTCCACCAGCAGCACCTTCCCGGGCTGGTGCGACGAGAGTCGGATGGCCTCGTCCAGCAGCGGCTTGTAGGGCACCACCTTGCCGGCGCGCGAGCCGGCGTCGGCGCTGACCACCACGCGCGGCCGGGCATCCTCGATGCGCGCGGCCAGGCTGACCGAGGCAAAGCCGCCGAACACCACCGAATGGATCGCGCCGATGCGCGCGCACGCCAGCATGGCAAAGGCGGCTTCCGGGATCATCGGCATGTAGATCAGCACGCGGTCGCCCTTCTGCACGCCCAGGCCCTGCAGGGTCGCAGCCATGCGGCTGACCTCGTCGTGCAGCTCGGCGTAGGTATAGGTGCGGGCCTGGTCGGTCTCGGTCGAGACCCAGTGCAGCGCCGGCTGGCTGGCGCGGGCCGCCAGGTGGCGGTCGACCGCGTTGTGGCACAGGTTGGTGCGCCCGCCGACGAACCAGCGCGTAAAGGGCGCGCGGCTGTTGTCGAGCACCTGGACGAACGGGGTTTCCCAGTCGATGCGCGCCGCCTGTTCAGCCCAGAACCCCTCGGGGTCGGCCAGCGAACGGGCATGCACGGCATGGCTTGCCGTCATGTCTGTCTCCTCCGCGTCTGCGGTCATTGTGATGATGACCGTAGTTTGCCACCGGCGCGGGTGCGCGTGGACACAGATTCGGAGAGGGGTGGGCGCCGGGGCCTGGCACATGAAAAAAAAGGGGCGTGCCGACGGCATCGCCCCTTCTTGCGCCGTGCGCCGGACCAGCCGGCGCCCGCATTTGTCAGCGAGCCTTGGCCCCCTTGGTGCCGGCCTTGGCCGACGCCTTGACGGTCGGCCCCGGCTTGGACTCGCGCGCCGCGCGCGCCGGCGCCGCCTTGGCTGCCGTGTGCCGCGACGAGGCCTCGACGGTGATGCGCTTGCGCGGCTCCGCCTTGCCCTTGGCCGAGGTCCGCACGATGCCGCCCTTGCTGCTTCGCTCGGCGCGCTCGGAATGCTCCGCGCGCTCGGCACGGTCAGCCTGTTCGGCCCGCGCCGCCCGCACCGCGCCGGCGCCGCGCACCGGCACCATCAGCACCAGGCTCTGCCCGGCGACCAGCTTGGTGCCGGAGAGCTTGTTCCACGACTGCACCTGTCCCGCCGAGACGCCATAGCGCCGCGCCACCGAGGCCACGGTGTCCCGCCGGCTGGCACGCACCACCACGCGGCGCGCATCCGGCAAATCAGGCTCCATCGCCAGCATGGCGCTGTCGGCCAGGGTCGCGCTGATATCCTGGTCGTGGCGGCCCGAGCGCGGAATCATCACGGTCGAGCCTGCCTTCAGGCGCATGCCCTTCGGGATGCTGTTGATCTCGCGCAGCGTATCGGCGTCGACATTCAGCCGTGCCGCCAGCGCTTCGATGCGCTCGCGGCTGTCCACCGTCACCGCCGACCAGCTCGACAACCCGCCGCGGTAGGTGTTCAGGTTGTACTGGAAGCGCTCGGCGTTATCGAACGGCAGCAGGATCTGCGGGTTGGACGCGCCCAGGATCACCGGCCGATTGAACGACGGGTTGAGCGCCTTGAACTCCTCCACCGACATGTCCGCCAGCTTTGCCGCCAGGTTCACGTCAATATCGCGCGAGGTGGTCACCGTGACAAAGTACGGATGGTCCGGGATCTCGGGCAGCTTGACGTTATACGCGGCCGGGTTGGCGATGATGTTCTTGACCGCCTGCAGCTTCGGCACGTAGTAGCGCGTCTCATTCGGCATGGGCAGGCTGGCGTAGTCGGTCGGCAGCCCGCGCGCCTGGTTGCGCGCAATCGCGCGCGACACCGCGCCCTCGCCCCAGTTGTACGCCGCCAGCGCCAGGTGCCAGTCGCCGAACATGTCATAAAGCCGCGCCAGGTAGTCCAGCGCGGCATCAGTCGAGGCCAGCACGTCACGGCGCTCGTCGCGGAACATGTTCTGCTTCAGGTTGTACGACCTGCCGGTGCTCGGGATGAACTGCCACATGCCCGCTGCCTTGGCAGTGGACTGGGCCTGCGGATTGAACGCGCTCTCGACGAACGGCAGCAGCGCCAGCTCGGTCGGCATCTTGCGCCGTTCCAGCTCTTCTACGATGTGGTACAGGTAGCGGCTTGAGCGCCCGACCATCCGCTCCATGTATTCCGGCCGCTGCGCATACCACTGGGTGCGGTCATCGACCAGCGTACCCTCCAGGTCCTGCATGGCAAAGCCGCGCCGGATGCGGTCCCAGATGTCGTTGGACGGGCCGCGCAGCCAGTCCAGGCCACCTTGGTCGACATTGATCGTGGAAGCGGAAGAAAGCGCCGATTTGTCGCTGAGCGAATTGAGCGGGTCCTGGCGCTTGGCGGTCTGGGCGGTCGCGGCGCCATAGGCGCCATCAGGCGGCGTGGGGGTGCTGGCGCACGCTGCAAGCAGCGCGGCGCACGCGACCACCGCCAGTAATCGACCAATTTTCATTAAGTTCTCGAATCGCGACGCCAAAAGGATGCGTGATGCTAAAAAAAACCGCGTATCGCGTCAATCAGATTTTCCATATAGCCAATCTCCGACGGGCAGCCGGAAAGCCTTGCGGCGCAAGGCCCGGCAGGCCGGGCAGCGCTCAGCGGAAATTGTCCTTCCAGCCGCGCAGCGCACCGAACGCCTGCGCATCGCCCGTGGCGGCCCCGCCCTGCGCCGCCACTGCCGCCCGTACCGCCGGCTCGCGCGAGCGCAGGAAGGGATTGACCTCGCGCTCATGGGCGATGGTGGTCGGCAGCGTCGGCCGGTCCGCCGCGCGCAGCGCGTCAACCCGCTGCTCCCACGCCGCCAGCGCGGCATTGGCCGGCTCCACCGCCCGCGCAAAGCGCACATTGCTGCGCGTATATTCGTGCGCGCAATAGACGCGGGTATCACCCGGCAGCGCCGCCAGCTTGTCGAGCGAGTCCAGCATCTGCGCCGGCGTGCCTTCGAACAGACGCCCGCAGCCACTGGCGAACAGGGTATCGCCGCAGAAGACCGCCGGGCCGGCTTCGCCCAGGTCACCCACATAGGCGATATGGCCGGCGGTGTGCCCGGGCACGTCCAGCACGCGCAGCGTCAGCGCCGGCGTCTGCAGCGTCACGACATCGCCTTCGCGCAGAGCCTGGGTGCGCCCGCCGATGCGTTCGCCAGCCGGCCCCAGCACCGGCATCGGCGCGCCCGACGGCGTGCGCGGGTGCGCCGCCAGCAGCTCGGCCACCCCGCCCTGGTGATCGCCGTGGTGATGGGTGATTACAATAGCGCCCAGAGCCAGACCGTTTCGCGCCAGGAAGCGCTCCACCGGCGCGGCCTCGCCGGGATCGACCACGGCGGCGTGACGCCCGTCGTGGATGGCCCAGATATAGTTATCCTGGAACGCCGGGATCGGCTCAACCTTCAACATGCGCATGCTCCTATGTCCAATCGTCCCAATCATTCGATTGTAAGCTGGGAAGACTGGCTGGCCTCGCCGCCCGGTGAGTACATGCTGCGCTGGGAGGCGCAGCAGTACGACCGGACCGTGACCGACATCTTCGGCTACCACGCGGTTCAGATGGGCCTGCCCTATATTGACACCCTGCGCGAGAACCGGATGCCGTTCTCGGCGCTGGCGCTGGACCCTTCCAGCGGACCGCACGGGCCGCGTGCCGCACATCCCGACGCGCGCCAGCTGCTGTGCCGCTTCGACGAGCTGCCGTTCGACACCCAGAGCATCGACCTGGTCACCCTGCCCCACATCCTGGAATTCGCCGAAGACCCGCACGAAGTGCTGCGCGAGGTCTCGCGGGTGCTGATGCCCGAGGGGCGCGTGGTGGTCACCTGCTTCAACCCGATGAGCCTGTGGGGCGCGCGCCAGGGCATGAACCGGCTCGGCGCCACGCCCTTCCTGCCGACGGACGCGCAGCAGATCGGCTTTGTGCGCATCAAGGACTGGCTCAAGCTGCTCGGCTTCGATATCATCCGCGGCCGCTTTGGCTGCTACTGCCCGCCCTACCGCACCGACCGCTGGCTGCAGCGCGCCGCCTTCATGGAAAAGGCCGGCGACCGCTGGTGGCCGATCTTCGGCGCGGTCTATATGATCTCGGCGATCAAGCGCGTGCGCAATATCCGCCTGGTCGGCCCGGCCTGGAAGAGCAAGCCGGCACTGGCCCCGGTGTCATCGCCCGTGGCCACACCCACCGGCACGCACGGCAAGACCCCCGGCAAAGAGCGCTGACGCGGTCCAGCGCCCTTCTCCTGCCCCCTTCAATGCGCCACCCGCCCGGCGGGTGGCCACCATGGAATCACATGCAAGAAGTCACGATCTACTCCGACGGCGCCTGCAAGGGCAATCCCGGCCGCGGCGGCTGGGGCGCGGTGCTCATCGCCGGCACCAGCGAGAAAGAACTGTTCGGCGGCGAGCCCAACACCACCAACAACCGCATGGAAATGACCGCCGTGATCGAAGCGCTGCGCGCGCTCAAGCGGCCCTGCGTCGTGCGTGTCTATACCGACTCGCAGTATGTCCAGAAGGGCATCAGCGAATGGCTGCCCGGCTGGAAGGCCCGCGGCTGGAAGACCGCCGACAAGAAGCCGGTCAAGAACGCCGACCTGTGGCAGGAGCTGGACACCCTGGCGCAGCCGCACCAGATCTCCTGGCACTGGGTGCGCGGCCACAACGGCCACCCCGGCAACGAACGTGCCGACGCGCTGGCCAACCGCGGCGTCGAATCGATCGGCCGCTGATCCCTTTCGCTAACAAGAAACCGCGGAGCGCCCGCGCCGCTCCGCTAGAATGCCCGCCATGCGACAAATCGTTCTCGACACCGAAACCACCGGCCTGAGTGCCGCCACCGGCGACCGCCTGATCGAAATCGGCTGCGTCGAGCTGATGAACCGCCGCCTGACGGGGCGCCACCTGCACTTCTACGTCAACCCGGAACGCGATATCGACGAGGGCGCGATCGCCGTGCACGGCATCACGGTCGAGTTCCTGGCCGACAAGCCCCGCTTTGCAGAAGTCGTCAACGACATCCGCGAGTTCGTCCAGGATGCCGAGCTGATCATCCACAACGCGCCGTTCGACCTGGGTTTCCTCGACATGGAATTCCAGCTGCTGGGCCTGCCGCCGTTCCGCCAGCATGCCGGCAATGTGATCGATACCCTGCGCGAAGCCCGCCAGATGTTCCCCGGCAAGCGCAACTCGCTCGACGCCCTGTGCGACCGCCTGGGCATCAGCAACGCCCACCGCACGCTGCACGGCGCCCTGCTGGATGCCGAGCTGCTGGCCGAGGTCTACCTGGCCATGACGCGCGGCCAGGATTCGCTGGTGATCGACATGCACGACAGCACGGCGGGCGCAGGCGGCGCCATCGCCAGCGCCGACCTGTCGCGCCTGGCCCTGCCGGTGCTGCGCGCCACCGATGAAGAACAACAGGCCCACCTCGCCCTGCTCAAGGGGTTGGACAAGGCCAGCGGCGGCAAGACTGTGTGGCAGGAGGCCCCGGCGGAAGCACCCGGAAGCCTGGCTGCCTGACAAAAAAGTTCAAAAAGGGCTTTACAAGATACAGAGACCTCTGCATAATCTCATTTCTCTGCTGCACGACGGCAACGACGACGCAGACAGGGGTGGTTAGCTCAGCGGTAGAGCACTGCCTTCACACGGCAGGGGTCACAGGTTCAATCCCTGTACCACCCACCAGACAAATGGCGAGCAACTGCCTAAGTTGCCAGGAAACCCAGACAGCGCAAGCTCTCTGGGTTTTTTGTTGTCCGGCGTTTGCCCAGGTTTTCTACCCTCCCCGGAAAACCGTGGTTCACGACGCCAATCAAGGCAGGCTGGCCTGGCATATTTGCGCCTGGCGCGCATACTTGTCCACAGAACGACAGGCCTGGCAGGCACAGTCGCCCTCGCCCCCACCGGGCCATCCCTATCGCCCATCCGATCATCGACGCAGCTTTCGGGAGTCCGCCATGCCCGATTCACCCAGGACGACGATCCATGCCGGCGCGACCGTGCCACCGGAGGATGCGCAGACACGGGAGCCGGTGCTGGACGTGGTCGACCGCGTCTCCGAGATGTGCTTCGGCCTGTTCATGGCGCTCACTTTTGTCGGCGCGGTGTCGAGCGGCACGGGCGGCCCGGATGCCAGCCGCACCATGATGCATGCCGCGCTGGGCTGCAACCTGGCCTGGGGCATGGTGGACGCGGTCATGTTCCTGATCCGTACGCTGGCAAGCCGCGGCCAGCGGATCTCCCTGGCGCTTGCCGTCAGGAATGCTAGCGACCGGGCCACTGCGATCGGCCTGATTCGCGATGCGCTGCCTCGCGCAACGAAGTCGCTGGTCACCGACAAGGAACTGGAAGCCATGCGGGCACGGCTTGCCGCCGCCCCGGCGCTGCCGCCCCGCCCCCGCCTGAACATGGCCGACCTGCTGGGTGCCGTGCGCATCTTCTTTATCGTTGTGCTGACCACGTTTCCGGTCGCACTGCCGTTCGTACTGCTGGACAACGTCAGACTGGCGCTGCTGATCTCGCGCGGGCTAACCCTGGCCATGCTGTTCGTCGCCGGGTGGGCGCTGGGCCACTATGCCGGCTTTGGCGGCTGGGTCACTGGCGCAGCCATGACGGCGCTGGGCGTCGTCATGACCATCGCCATCATCGCGCTGGGCGGCTGAGATGCGAGGCGCGATCCTGCTGCTTGCCACCGCCCTTGGCGCGGGCGCGGTACAGGCACAGGAGCCGCCCCAGCCCGCGCCGGATGCCGCCGGGCAGGCGGCCGGCTCACCCTGGACCTTCTCGGCAACAGGCTACTGGAACATGCCGCGCCAGAGCGGCGACTACCTCTCCGGCATCTTCATCGCGGAAAGGAAGCAGCTTCACCTCGAGGCAAGAAGCAACTACGAGGCAGTCCATTCGCAGTCAGCCTTCATCGGCTGGACCTTCTCGGGCGGCGAAACCATCCAGTTCAAGGCGACACCCATCGTTGGCTTCGTGGGGGGCTCCACCCACGGCCTGATCGGCGGGATCGAGGCCAGCGTGGCAGTGAGCAAGTTCGACTACTACATCGAAGCCGAATACCTGGACGCGCGCGGCGAGGAACCGGGCTATCTCTACGCCTGGAGTGAACTTGGCTTCCGCCCGGTCGAATGGCTGAGGCTGGGCCTGGTCGCGCAACGCACCCGGATCTACGGGAGAGACCGCGAACTCCAGCGAGGCGGCTTTTTCCAGGTCACGGTGCGCAGGTTCACGGCGGGCTTCTACTGGTTCAACCCGGGCTCGACGGACCAGGTCGCGATCCTTTCGCTGGGCGTGAGCTTCTAGGCCACAGCCACGTCGCGACGCAACCTTTCCGTTGCCAGCGACAAGGCTTATCTCATTTCCGGCCACTCACCTGCCGGCTACCTTGACTGCTCCGACCTGCACCGGAGCACGCCTTGCCATCCGCCTGCCTCCCCACCGCGACCGAAACAGAACCCGCCCTGCCCTGGACCGGCCGCAACCCGGTCAGTGCCGGCTGGTTCGAGATGCGCCCGGCGCGCGTGCCGCGCGATGCGCGGCCGGTCTATGACGAAGACCTGGATTGCATCATCGGCTACCACCGCAGCTTTGCCTCGGTGGCGTCCACCTATGACCTGGCGGGCGCGGTCGTGGCGCTCGATGCATGCGTGGGTGCAGATGGCGCGGGGCGCGCACCGCTGCTGGTTGCCGGCACGCTGTGGCAGCCGCGTGTGCGCGGCATGACGCGCAGCGGCGCCGAGGGCGAAGGACTGGCAGCGCCCGCGACAACGCTGGCGCGGCTGCGCGGGCGCTTCATCGCACTGGCCCGGCAGCCGCTGCACTTCACGCTGGCCGCGCTGGCGGACACGAGCCGCGGTTCGTGCCGCTGCATATCCTGCGGCTGGCGATGCGCTGCGGCTCGCTGCGGCAGCGGACACGGCACGCTTTGTCGCGCCGATCACCCGGCGGGGCGTGCGGACCGCGCTGGAATTGACGCCGCGGCGACCATACCGTGCTGCGCGTGCGCACCTGGCCCATCGCTGCTTAGCCGTGCCAGGCCCCTGCGTCTGCAACGACCGTGGCAAAGCGGTCATTCAACGCGGCCAGCGTGCTGCGGTGAAGATCGGCCGCAGGTACCGCGGGGCCGCCGAGCGGGTCAGGCAGGTCGCGCGTGGCGCAGGCAGCGGCCACCACGGTGCTGCGATAACCGTGGTCGAGCGCCGAGCGCACCGTGGCGCTGACACACATATGCGTCTGGAAGCCGGCCACGATCAGCTCCTTGCGGCCGAGCCTGGCTAGCTCGTCGGCCAGGGTGGTGTCGGCGAAGCTGTTGGGCAAGCCCTTGGTGACGGTAATCTCACCGGCCTGCGGCCCCACCCCTTCGATGAAGGCGGCATACGGCCCGGTCGGATCGAACGCCTTGCTGCCCGGCCGCCCGTGATGCGCGACATGGATCACCGGCGTGCCGTGGCTGCGCGCCAGCGCCAGCAACTGCGCGCAGGCAGCCACGGCCGCGGGCATGCCGACCAGCGGCAGGCGGCCGTCGACGTATTCGCGTTGATGGTCGATCAGGATCAGGACGGCGGCATCCCAGGCGGAAGGGGTGCGGCTGGCGCCGGCCAGGTCAAGCAGCGTAGTCGGTGTAGTCATTGGCGTTTTGGGCTGGAAGGAATCAGGAACCGCGAGACGGGCCTGCCACATCGCGGGCCATCCCGCATGCTAATGCCAAGCCGGAATCCGTGCATGAGTGCGCGTGGCGATCTCGCCACCGGCCACGCCCTTCCCTGTAGCGCGGCAGGCACGTTACGCGTACAGCCGGGCACGCGGTTGCAAACAGTTGCGAATTTCATCTTGACATCTGCTAATCTTGATTTCACGTCCCGGACAGGAATCTCGGGTCGGCAACACGATGCGGCCGGGACGGGAATACGGGTCAGTGCGCACAAGAAATAAGTCAATCATGCAGCACTCTTTGAAGTACCGGATGGCGTTCGCCACGGCGGGTGTGGTGACGCTGATCATCGTGCTGCGCGCGCTCTACGCGCAGTACTACGCCTACGACGGCCTGAAGACCCTGCAGCAGACGCAGCAGGACACGCTGGTCAAGATGGTGGCCGAGCAACTCGATGAAAAACTGCAGGGCCGGGCCGCCGTCCTGCGGCGCGTGGCGCGCCAGCTCTCCCCCATGCTTTCGGCAAAGCCGGCCGAGCTGCGCCGGGCCGTGGAAGGCCTGGTGGAAATGCCCGAGGCCTTCAACGCCGTCTTCCTGGCCGCGCCCGACGGGCACCTGGTGTTCAGCACCGCCGTGCCGGATGGCGTGCGCCTGCGCGTGGACGATCGCGATTACTTCCGCGATATCCAGCAGGGCCAGGCGTTCGCGGTGTCGGACCTGATCCAGGGCAAGCAGACCAATGCCCCCGGCGTGGTGCTGGCAGTGCCGCTGCACGGGCCGGGTGGCGAGTTGCGCGGCGTGCTTGGGGGCGTCCTGAACCTCGCGGACAGCAACTTCCTGCGCGAGCTTGCGCACAGCCGCGTGGGCACCACCGGCAGCTTCTGCCTGGTTTCCGCCGGCACCAATCCCCGCTATGCAATGCATCCGGACGTTGCCCGCGTGCTGAGCCCCGCACGCGCGCTCGGCGAAGCCTGCGGCGCCGACCACGCCCCCGCCTTCCTGGAAATCCTGACGCCGACGCAGCCGATCGTGGCGCGCTACCTGCTGGCATCCAACGGCTGGGAGGTGGTGGCGGTCCTGCCGGCAGCCGAAGCCTACGCGCCGCTGGTCGCGGTGCGCCAACGGACCCTGGTCATCGGCGCCATCACCATGCTGCTTGCCGCCGCGATGATGTGGCTGGTCATGCGCCGGCTGCTTGAACCGCTGCAGCGGCTGCACCGCGCCGTGCGCCAGATCGGCACCAACCCGGCAGCGGTGGCGGACCTGCCCGCCGGCCGTGCCGACGAGATCGGCGAACTGGCCGTGACCTTCGCCGAGGTGGTGGCGCAGTTGTCGGAGCGCGAAGCCGCGCTGAAAGCGGCCAAGGACCGCGCCGCCGAAAGCGAGAAGCGCATCGAGGCGATCGCCAATCATGTGCCGGACTTTGTCTCGTTCATCGACATGCAGCAGCGCTATGTCTTCGTCAACCAGGCCTATGCGCAGCGGTATGGCGTGCCGGCGCAGCAGATCGTGGGGCTGTCGCTGCGCGAACTGTGGGGCACCCAGGAATACCTGGCCTGCCAGCCGTACCTGGAACAAGCCCGGGCCGGGCAGTCAGTTACCTTTACGCGGGAAAGCGCCGACGGCACCGAATGCATGGAGATCACCTACCAGCCGGCCTGGAACGATGCCCAGGACACCGTCATTGGCCTGCACATGTTCGGGCGCAACGTCACCCATGAGCGCGAAAAACTGCGCAGCCTGGAAGCGCAGACCATCTCCGACTACCTCACCGGCCTGCTCAACCGCAAGGGTTTCGACCGGCGCCTGGCCGAATGCATGGCCCGCGCCAGCGCCGACGGGCGCTCGCTGGCGCTGCTGCTGGTGGACCTGGACGACTTCAAGGGCGTCAACGACAGTTTTGGCCATCCGGTGGGCGACAAGTTGCTGGTCGCCTTTGCGCAGCGGCTGCGCGCCTGCGTGCGCAAGGGCGACGCGGTCGCGCGCATCGGCGGCGATGAGTTTGCTGTGATCCTGGACGGCGTTGCCGACCGCCAGGCCATGGCGTCCATCGCCAACACCGTCGTGCAGGACGCGCGCTTGCCCTTCGTGATCGACGGTCACACGCTGGCGGCCTCGGCCAGCGTCGGCTCGGCCATCCATGACGCGCGCCACACCATGACCGCGAGCGAGTTGTTCATGCACGCCGACATGGCGCTGTACGAGGCCAAGCGGCATGGCAAGGCGCGTTATGCGGTGCAGGCGGCGGCAGAGGCCCAATCGGAAACATCGGACTTGACCACGTAAGGCATTCAACCGTCGCCGGCAGCATCAACGCTTCGGCGCCTCAGCGCACCTTCCCCTCCTTCCACGCCTGCAGCAGCTTGTCGTAAGGAATGGTCTCGCCCTTCGGCTTTTCGTCGGCCAGCTTCTTCCACGGCGCATGGTCGTTCGACAGCCACTTGCCCGGATCTCCCTTCGGGTTGAGCTTGGGCGCGCAGTTGCTCATGCCCGCGCGTTGCAGCCGCGCCATGACCTGGTCCATCTCTTCGGCCAGCGTGTCCATGGCGGCTTGCGGCGTCTTCTCGCCGGTCACCGCGGTGGCCACGTTCTTCCACCACAGCTGGGCCAGCTTCGGATAGTCGGGCACGTTGGTGCCGGTCGGCGTCCAGGCCACGCGCGCGGGGCTGCGGTAGAACTCGACCAGCCCACCGTACTTGGCCGCGTTCTTGGTCAGGTAGTCGTGGTGGATGTCGCTGTCGCGGATAAAGGTCAGCCCGGTCAGCGACTTCTTCAGCGAGACCGTCTTGGACGTGACGAACTGCGCGTACAACCAGGCGGCCGCCAGCTTGTTGGGGTCGGTGTTCTTGAAGAAGGTCCACGAGCCCACGTCCTGGTAGCCGTTCTGCATGCCCTGCTTCCAGTACGGGCCGTACGGCGACGGCGCCATGCGCCACTTGGGCGAGCCGTCGGCGTTGACCACCGGCAGCCCCTTCTTAGTCATGTCCGCGGTGAAAGCGGTGTACCAGAAGATCTGCTGCGCCACCTGGCCTTGCGCGGGGACCGGGCCGGCCTCGGAGAAGGTCATGCCCATCGCCTGCGGCGGCGCGTACTTCTTCATCCAGTCGATGTACTTGGTCAGCGCATAGACCGCCGCCGGGCTGTTGGTGGCACCGCCGCGCGACACCGAGGCGCCGACCGGCGTGCACTTGTCCTCGGCGACGCGGATGCCCCACTCGTCCACCGGCATGCCGTTGGGCAGGCCCTTGTCGGCGGTGCCGGCCATCGACAGCCAGGCGTCGGTGAAGCGCCAGCCCAGCGACGGGTCCTTCTTGCCGTAGTCCATGTGCCCATAGACCTTCTTGCCGTCGAGCTCCTTCACGTCGTTGGTGAAGAAGTTGGCGATGTCCTCATAGGCCGACCAGTTGGTCGGCACGCCCAGGTCATAGCCGTACTTGGCCTTGAACTTGTCCTGCAGGTCCTTGCGCGCAAACCAGTCGGCGCGGAACCAGTACAGGTTGGCAAACTGCTGGTCGGGCAGCTGGTACAGCTTGCCGTCCGGCGCGGTGGTGAACTTGGTGCCGATAAAGTCCTTCACGTCCAGGCCGGGGTTGGTCCATTCCTTGCCGGCGCCGTTCATGTAGTCGGTCAGCGGCAGGATCGAGCCGTAGCGGTAATGCGTGCCGATCAGGTCCGAGTCAGAGATCCAGCCATCGTAGATCGACTTGCCGGACTGCATCGAGGTCTGCAGCTTCTCGACCACGTCGCCTTCCTGGATTAGGTCGTGCTTGACCTTGATGCCGGTGATCTCCTCGAACGCCTTAGCCAGCGTCTTGGATTCGTACTCGTGCGTGGTGATGGTTTCAGACACGACGCTGATCTGCGTGACACCCTTGGCCCTGAGCTTGGCGGCGGCATCGATGAACCACTTCATTTCGGCCTGCTGCTTGTCCTTGGCCAGCGACGAGGGCTGGAACTCATTGTCGATCCACTTCTTCGCTTCCGCCTCGCCTGCCCAGGTGGACCCGCAAGCCAGCGCAGCCGCGCAGGCAAGGGCTGACATCCCCAACTTCACGTGCACTTTCATTGGTGTCTCCTCAAGAATTCCCCTCCCCGGCTATGGTCCTGGTGGCGGCCCCGGGGCAGGGATAAGCCGCAAACCCTCCATCCAACCGTGATGCCTCCGATCCCCGGCTAGCCCTTGCGCATGATCAGCGCCAGCACCAGCATCGATACACCGAAGCTGATCCAGACCGACGGCTCTTCGGACAGCGACAGCCACGCGGTGACCTTCTCGCCCAGTCCTACCCACGCCAGGTTGACCCAGGCGGCGCACATCAGCCCGATAAACAGCCGGTCGCCACGCGTGGTCGCGATCGGCAGGAAGCCCTTGCGCAGCACCGAAGGCGCGCGTATTTCCCAGATAGTCATGCTGATCAGCATGACCACGATGCAGCCGAAGAACACCGCTACCGGCGTCGTCCAGACCATCCAGCTCAGCATTGCGCCGTCTCCTTGTGTTGTGATCAGGGTTGCGCCGTGCGCTTACACGCGGCCCATCGCGAAGCCCTTCGCGATGTAGTGCCGCACGAACCAGATCACGATGCCGCCGGGCACGATGGTCAGCACGCCGGCCGCGGCCAGCACGCCCCAGTCCATGCCCGATGCCGACACCGTGCGCGTCATGGTGGCGACGATGGGCTTGGCGTTGACCGAGGTCAGCGTGCGCGCCAGCAGCAGCTCCACCCAGCTGAACATGAAGCAGAAGAACGCCGCCACGCCCACGCCGGCCTTGATCAGCGGCAGGAAGATGGTCAGGAAGAAGCGCGGGAACGAGTAGCCATCGACATACGCGGTCTCGTCGATCTCGCGCGGCACGCCCGACATGAAGCCTTCCAGGATCCACACCGCCAGCGGCACATTGAAGACCAGGTGCGCCAGCGCCACGCCAAGGTGGGTATCCATCAGCCCGATGGTGCTGTAGAGCTGGAAGAACGGCAGCAGGAACACCGCGGGCGGTGTCATGCGGTTGGTCAGCAGCCAGAAGAACACATGCTTGTCGCCGATGAACTGGTAGCGCGAAAAGGCATAGGCCGCCGGCAGCGCCACGCTGATCGAGATCACCGTGTTCATCGCCACGTAGATCATCGAGTTGACGTAGCCCGAATACCACGACGGGTCGGTGAAGATGGTCTTGTAATGCTGCAGCGTGAATTCCGCGGGCCACAGCGACAGCGTGGAGACGATCTCCTCATTGGTCTTGAACGACATGTTCACCATCCAGTAGATCGGCACGATGGCAAACAGCAGGTAGACCAGCAGGAAGCCCGCGCGCCACCAGGTGGCGCGGTTGGCGGGGGTGCGCAATTCAGCCATGGGGCATGTCCTCGCTGCCGGCGGTGCCCGCGCGCTGCATCCAGTTATAGAGGATGAAGCACATGAGCAGGATGATCAGGAAATAGACGATGGAAAACGCCGCCGCCGGGCCCAGGTCGAACTGGCCCACGGCCTTCTGCGTCAGGTACTGCGACAGGAAGGTGGTGGCGTTGCCGGGACCGCCGCCGGTCAGCACGAAGGGCTCGGTATAGATCATGAAGCTGTCCATGAAGCGCAGCAGCACCGCGATCATCAGCACGCCGCGCAGCTTGGGCAGCTGGATATAGCGGAACACCGCCAGGCGCGAGGCGCCGTCGATCTGCGCGGCCTGGTAGTAGGCGTCGGGAATGGCGCGCAGGCCGGCGTAGCAGAGCAGCGCCACCAGCGGCGTCCAGTGCCAGACGTCCATCACCAGCACCGTGATCCAGGCATCGAAGGCGCTGCCGGTGTAGTTGTAGTCGAAGCCCATCGCCGCCAGCGCGGCTCCCAGCAGGCCGATATCGGTGCGCCCGAAGATCTGCCAGATGGTGCCGACCACGTTCCACGGGATCAGCAGCGACAACGCGATGATCACCAGCACCGCCGATGCCTTCCAGCCCCTGGCCGGCATCGACAAAGCCAGCAGGATGCCCAGCGGGATCTCCACCAGCAGCACCGCCAGCGAGAAACCGAGCTGGCGCAGCAGCGCGTCGTGCAGCTCGCCGTCGCGCAGCACAGTGCGGAACCACTCAGTGCCGACAAACACGCGCCGCTCGGGCGAGATGATGTCCTGCACCGAGTAGTTGACGATGGTCATCAGCGGCAGGATGGCGGAGAACGCCACGCACGCCACCACCGGCAACACCAGCAGCCAGGCCTTCTGGTTGACGGGCTTCATTGGACCAGTTCCTCGTTGACGTAGTAGCAGGTATGGCGGTTGAACACCGACAGCCAGGCGGTGTCGCCCGGGCGCAGATCGGCTGCCTCGATACCCAGCCGCGCGCGCAGCGTGCCGGCCAGTGCGCCCGCCTCCTGCACGCCGCCAGTCAGAAGCCAGTAAGTGCCGATATCCTGCGCGCGCTCGACCCGCACCGGCACCGCCTGCGCGTCGCTCTCCGGCGCCAGGCGCAGATACTCGGGCCGCACGCCGATGCGGAAGCTGCCGGCCTCGCGCAACGCCGCTTCGACTGACGGCGACAACCCCGGCATGTAGCGGCGCCCGGCCAGCTCGACCGCGCCGTCGCGCCACTGCCCGGTCAGGAAATTCATGCCCGGCGAGCCGATGAAATGCCCGACGAAGGTATGCGCGGGCCGCTCGAACAGCGCATCGGCCGGCCCCACCTGCACCGCCTTGCCGCGCGACATCACCACCACCTGGTCGGCAAAGGTCAGCGCCTCGGTCTGGTCGTGCGTCACGTAGATCAGTGTCAGGCGGAACTCGTGATGGATTTCCTTGAGCTTGCGCCGCAGCTGCCATTTGAGCTGCGGGTCGATCACCGTCAGCGGCTCGTCGAAGAGAATGGCCGACACGTCCTGGCGCACCAGCCCGCGCCCCAGCGAGATCTTCTGCTTGGCGTCCGCGGCCAGGCCGCTGGCGCGGCGATCGAGCGTGGCCGACAGGTCCAGCATCTCGGCCACGCGCCCTACCCGCTCGCGCACCTGGGCTTCCGGCACGCCGCGGTTGCGCAGCGGGAAGGCCAGGTTCTCGCCGACAGTCATGGTGTCGTAGATCACAGGGAACTGGAACACCTGGGCGATATTGCGCGCCTGCGGCGTGGCAGCGGTCACGTCGCGGCCGTCGAAGGCGATGGTGCCTTGCGAGGGCCGCAGCAGCCCGGAAATGCAGTTCAGCAGCGTGGTCTTGCCGCAGCCGGACGGGCCCAGCAGCGCATAGGCGCCGCCGTCTTCGAACGTGAATTGCAGCGGCAGCAGCGCGTAGTCCTCGTCGGTACGCGGATTCGGCACATAGGAGTGCGCCAGGTCCAAGTCGATGCGCGCCATCTCAGCCCCCTGCCCCGGCAGCCGCGGCCGCGCCGCCGGGCACGTCCGCGGCCAGCCCGCCCGGCCGGCGCGGCGCGTGGATGCGGCGCCCGTCGGCGTCGAACAGGTAGATCTGCTCGGGCAGCAGATGCAGCGACAGCGGCTCGCCCAGCGCCAGGTCGAGCACGCCGGCGAACTGCGCCACCAGGTTGCCCACCGGGGTATCGGCGTGGACAAAGGTGTCCGAGCCTGACAGCTCGGCCAGCGCCACGCGCCCGGGCACCGCCACCGCACCCGGCTCACCGGCCAGGCGCAATGCCGACGCGCGCACCCCCACCGTGACCGGGCCGTCGTGCCCGCCCGCGCCGGGCACCGGCACGGAGATATCGCCGGCCAGCGTGACCCAGCCGCCCTGCAGCCTGCCCTCGACCAGGTTCATCGGCGGATCGTTGAACGCACGCGCCACGCGCAGCGAATCGGGATAGTGGAAGACCTGGGGTGTCGGGCCGTACTGCAGCAGTTCGCCGGCGTCCAGCACCGCGGTATGCCCGCCCAGCAGCAGCGCTTCGCCGGGCTCTGTGGTGGCATAGATCACGGTGGCGTCGCCATGCGCGAACAGCTGCGCCAGTTCCTCGCGCAGTTCTTCGCGCAGCTTGTAGTCAAGGTTGACCAGCGGCTCGTCCAGCAGCATCAGCGGCGCCTCCTTGGCCAGCGCGCGCGCCAGTGCCACGCGCTGCTGCTGCCCGCCGGAGAGCTCGGACGGATAGCGGTCCAGCAGGTGGTCGATATGCAGCCGCCCGGCCAACTCGCGCACGCGCGCGGCAATCTCTGCGGCCGGCGCCTTGCGCCGCAGCCGCAGCGGCGAGGCGATGTTGTCGAACACCTTGAGCGACGGGTAGTTGATGAACTGCTGGTAGACCATCGATACATTGCGCTCGCGCACCGGCATGCCGGTCACGTCGTGGCCGTCGACCAGCACGCGGCCGGCGCTGGGCCGGTCCAGCCCGGCCATCACCCGCATCAGCGACGTCTTGCCCGCTTGCGTGGCGCCCAGCAGGATGGTCACCGCGCCCGGAACCGGCACGAGTGTCATCGGATAGAGATACGCCTGCGAACCTGCCTGCTGTGCGACGCCTTCCAAACGTAGCTGCATCCGGTCTCCATGTTCGATATGCTTCCCGCATCACAGCTTTGGCGCGATGCAGGCGCACAAGTCTTGGCTTTACGTTCGTTTTAGCAACAAAACGAACTTAAAACAATAGTGCACTGCATCATTTGTTTTCGTTTCTGTTTGAACTAGAATCCCGGCATGACCCTGAATCCCCGCCAGACGGCCCTGCTCGAAGAAGTCCGCACCCAGGGCTTTGCCTCCATCGACGAACTTGCGCGCAAGTTCGGCGTCACGCTCCAGACGGTACGCCGCGACGTCAACCTGCTGGCCGAGAACGGCATGCTGGCGCGCTTCCATGGCGGGGTGCGGGTGGAGGGCTCCACCACCGAGAACATCGCCTACCGGCAGCGGCAGGTGCTCAATGCCGAGGGCAAGGCGCGCATCGCGCGCGCGGTGGCCGCCGTGGTGCCCGAGGGCTGCTCGCTGATCCTGAACATCGGCACCACGGTGGAAGAGATAGCGCGCGAGTTGATGCACCACCGCGGGCTGCGCGTGATCACCAACAACCTGAACGTGGCCAATATCCTTGCCGACAACCCCGATTGCGAGGTCATCGTCGCCGGCGGCGTGCTGCGCTCACGCGACCGCGGCATCGTGGGCGAGGCCACGGTGGAGTTCATCCGCCAGTTCAAGGTCGATATCGGGCTGATCGGCATCTCGGGCATCGAGACCGACGGCACACTGCGCGACTACGACTTCCGCGAGGTCAAGGTGGCGCGGACCATCATCGAACATTCACGCGAGGTGTGGCTGGCAGCGGACGCCAGCAAGTTCAACCGCCAGGCGATGGTGGAACTGGCGCACGTGTCGCAGGTCGACCGGCTCTTTACCGATGAGCCGCTGGCAGCGCCGTTCGACCAGATCGTTGCCGACAGTGGGGTGAAGTGTGTGGTGGCGGAGCGGGACTGACCCGCTGGCCCGGCATCCCCGCGCCGGCGGGGATGCGGCCGCCGTGAAGCGGCAGGATTCCCGCGGGCGCGGGAACCGGGGGACGGCGAGCTTACTTGAACACCACGGTCTTGTGGCCGTTCAGCAGGATACGGTGTTCGGCATGCCACTTGACCGCGCGCGCCAGTGCCACGCATTCCACGTCGCGGCCGACGGCGGTCAATTGCTCCGGGTCCATGCTGTGGTCCACGCGCTCGATCTCCTGCTCGATGATCGGGCCTTCGTCCAGGGCGGCGGTGACGTAGTGCGCGGTCGCCCCGATCAGCTTCACGCCGCGCTCATGCGCCTGGTAGTACGGCTTGGCGCCCTTGAAGCTGGGCAGGAACGAGTGGTGGATATTGATCGCGCGGCCGGCCAGCTTGCGGCACAGGTCGTCGGACAGCACCTGCATGTAGCGCGCCAGCACCACCAGGTCGATCTTCTGCTCCTGCACCACGTCGAAGACGCGCGCTTCCTGCGCGGCCTTCTGCTCGGCCGAGGCGTTCATCAGCGGCAAGTGGAAGAACGGCACGTCGTAAGACGCCGCCAGCTGGTAGAAGTCGCGGTGGTTCGAGACGATGGCCGCGATCTCGACCGGCAAGCCGCCCACCTTGGCGCGGAACAGCAGGTCATTCAGGCAGTGGCCGATCTTGGACACCATGATCATCACGCGCGGCTTGACGGCGGCGTCGTTCAGTTCCCACTGCATGCCGAACTGGTCGCCCACCGGCGCGAACGCGGCCTTCAGCGTGTCCAGGTCCGGGCCGCCGGCGGCCGGCGTGAAATGCACGCGCATGAAGAAGCGGCCGGTGTACTCGTCACCGTACTGGTCGGAATCGACGATATTGCAGCCGTGCTGGAACAGCAGGCCCGAGACGGCATGGACGATGCCCGGCTGGTCGGGGCACGAGAGGGTCAGGATGAATCCGGTGTTGCTCATGGTGTGTTGTTCTGTCGGAATGGCGCGGCGCAAGGCCGGGAAAATCAGGTCAGCGAGGTCGGCAAGACCGGCACAGGCGGAACCCGCGGCGACGGCTCAGGCGCGCTGGTCAGGACCGAGCCAGCCGCGCCGCCCAAGGGCATCCAGCGTCACCAGTGTCGCATCGACCGTCATGGCGCCGGCCGACATGATAGCAAGCAATGCGACCACATCGACGCACCGGTGCTCGCTGACCTCGCCATCCTGGTTGCGCGGCGTGAAGCCGGGCGGCAGCAGCAGGTCGTAGACGCAGACCTGCTCCCACTGTACGCCTTCGGGCAGGTCGCGCAGCACCTCGATCACGCCGTGGGCCTGCGCGCCCTGCGCCAGCGCGGGCGGGATGCCGGATTCTTCCTCGCATTCGCGCACCAGCGTCGCCAGCGGATCGCTGCCGTGCGGCATGCCGCCGGCAACCAGGTTGTCCCACATGCCGGGGTCGACCGACTTGGCCGGGCTGCGCCGCGAGATCCACAGCGCGGGACCGCCATCCACATCGCCATCGACAATACCGTTCATGTGCGAGGCAAAGGTCAGCAGCCCGAGAAAGCGCGCCGCCGCGCGTTCCACCACGCCGAGTGCGGGCGCGTCCAGCGCGGGCGTGACCGCGAACAGTTCATCGCGCCAGCCGCGCACGTGGCCGGCATCGGCCAGCTGGCGGGCCAGCGCCTGCAGCGCGGCGCTGCGCGCGTCAAAGTCATTGCGCCCGGGCAGCAGTTCAACCGCCGTGGTGCCATCGGCCAGGCGCTCGTCCGGGCCGAGGATGGCGCCCATGCCACGCAGGATTGCCGCATGGGCGCGCGGCAGCCAGCCAACCTGCTGGCCGGCCACCATCAGGCGCAGCTTGGCGGCGGCATCGAAGCCGCTGCGCGCCGCCAGCGAGGCGGCAATCTGCGCGGCGAGGTTGCCCGCGGGGTCCGCGGGCGGCAACGAAGACGTTTCAGCCATCAGGAATCCATGCGCCGGCCGGGCCGGCGCGCTTTGTCATTGTCAGGATTGAACGCATGAACCAGCCAGCCGCGCAGGCCCAGCGCCCTGCATCGTCCCAGCTTCCCACCGAGCCGCAATATGTGCTGGCGCTCGACCAGGGCACCAGCAGCTCGCGGGCCATCCTGTTCGACCATGCCGGCAATGTGGTGCGACTCGCGCAGCGCGAGTTCCGCCAATATTACCCACATCCCGGCCATGTCGAGCACGACCCTTACGAGATCTGGCAATCGCAGCTGGCGGTGGCGCACGCGGTGCTGGCCGATGCCGGCATCTCTGCCTCGCAGGTGCGCGCCATCGGCATCACCAACCAGCGCGAGACCACTGTGCTGTGGGACCGCAAGACCGGCGAGCCGGTCGGGCGCGCGCTGGTCTGGCAGGACCGCCGCACCGCGCCCATGTGCGAGGCACTGCAGGCCGCCGGCCACGGCGAACTGTTCCGCGACAAGACCGGCCTGATCATCGATGCCTACTTCTCCGGCACCAAGCTGCGCTGGATGCTCGACAACATCGAAGGCGCGCGCGAACGCGCCCAGCGCGGCGAACTGGCCTTCGGCACCGTCGACAGCTGGCTGATCTGGCAGCTGACCGACGGCGCGCGCCATGTCACTGATGTGTCAAATGCCTCGCGCACGATGCTGTTCAATATCCACAGCTTCGAGTGGGACGACGCGCTGCTGGCGCTGCTCGACATCCCGCACGCGCTGCTGCCCGAGGTGGTGGCGTCCAGCGGCGAGGTGGCGCGCACCTCGGCGCGGCTCTTCGGCATGCAGATCCCCATTGCCGGCATCGCCGGCGACCAGCAGGCCGCCACCTTCGGCCAGGCCTGCCTGTCGCCGGGCATGGCCAAGAACACCTACGGCACCGGCTGCTTCCTGCTGATGAATACCGGCTCGCAGCCGGTCACGTCGCACAACCGGCTGCTGACCACGATCGGCTGGCAGATCCGCGGCCAGACGCAATATTGCCTGGAAGGCGGCGTGTTCATGGGCGGCGCCACCATCCAGTGGCTGCGCGACGGCCTGAAGATCATCAACAGCGCGCCCGAGGTCGAGCCGCTCGCGCGCCAGTGCGACGACACCGGCGGCGTGGTGCTGGTGCCCGCCTTTGCCGGCCTGGGCGCGCCGCACTGGGACCCCTTTGCACGCGGCACGCTGGTCGGCATGACGCGCGGCACGGGCCGGCCGCAGATCGCGCGCGCCGCGCTGGAATCGATCGCGCTGCAGAGCGTCGATGTGCTGGAAGCCATGCAGAAGGACGCCGGCATCTCGCTGGCCGAGCTGCGCGTGGACGGCGGCGCCTCGCGCAGCGACCTGCTGATGCAGATGCAGGCCGACCTGCTCGGCACCCCCGTGGTCCGCCCGCGCGTGACCGAAACCACCGCGCTGGGCGCCGCCTACCTGGCGGGCCTGGCCACCGGCTACTGGAGCGATCCGGCAGAGATCGCGCAGCAATGGCAGGTGGAGCGGCGCTTTGAGCCGAACCTGTCGGCTGACGCGCGCGGCCACCGGCTGGCGCGCTGGCATCGCGCCGTCGATCGCGCGCGCGACTGGGCGCGCGAGGACCAAGCCAACGGCAGCCACGCCTGAGCGCCGGCCCACCCCGAACATACTCCCCAAAAAATGCGTCATGCAGAGAGTCTCCACCCCGATCCAGCCCCCCGACCGCGCCGCCCTGCTCGCCACCCTGGAGCGCGAGCCGCGCTGGGATGTGATCGTCATCGGCGGCGGCGCCACCGGCCTGGGCACCGCAGTCGATGCCGCCTCGCGCGGCTACCGCACGCTGCTGGTCGAAGCCGCGGATTTTGCCAAGGGCACCTCCAGCAAGGCCACCAAGCTGGTCCATGGCGGCGTGCGCTACCTGGCCCAGGGCAATATCAGCCTAGTGCGCGAGGCCCTGCACGAGCGTGGCCTGCTGGCGCGCAACGCGCCGCACCTGGTGTGGCCGCTGGGCTTCGTGGTGCCGGCCTACCAGCTGTTCGACCAGCCCTTCTACGGCATCGGCCTCAAGGTCTACGACATGCTGGCCGGCGACCTCAACCTGGCCGGCAGCCGCTGGCTGAATCACCGCGAGGTGCTGGCTGCGGCGCCCAACCTGGCCGAGCACGTCGGCGGGCGTCCGCTGCGCGGCGGCAACCTGTATTTCGACGGCCAGTTCGACGATGCGCGGCTGGCGGTGGCGCTGATGCGTACCCTGTTCGACGTGGGCGGCACCGCGGTCAACTACATGCGCGTGACCGGGCTGAGCCAGCAAGGCGGCGTGATCAGCGGCGTGACCGTGCAGGATGCGCTGGGCGATGCCACCTTCCACCTGCGCGCCGACTGCGTGATCAACGCCACCGGCGTGTGGGTCGATGCGATCCGGCAAATGGAGGACGGCCACGCGCGCGCCATGGTCGCGCCCAGCCAGGGCGTGCACCTGACGCTGCCGCGCAGCTTCCTGCCGGGCGAGCGCGCCATCCTGATCCCCAAGACCGACGACGGCCGGGTGCTGTTCGTGGTGCCATGGAACGGCCACACCATTGTCGGCACCACCGACACGCCGCGCCGCGACCTGCCGCTGGAGCCCGACGCCGGAGCCGACGACGTCGATTTCATCCTGGAAACCGCGTCGCGCTACCTTGCCAGGGACCCGACCCGTGCCGACGTCACCAGCGTCTGGGCCGGCCTGCGGCCGCTGGTGCGGGCCACCGGCGAGGCCTCGACCGCGTCGCTGTCGCGCGAGCATACGATCCTGGTTTCCAAGGCCGGGCTGATCACCGTCACCGGCGGCAAGTGGACCACTTACCGCAAGATGGCCGAAGACGTGATCGAGACCGCGATCCAGCGCCAGATGGTGCGCGCGGCCCCGTGCGTGACCGCCGAGCTGCCCCTGCACGGCGCGGCGGGGCTGCCGGCCGGGCTGCCGCCGCCGGATTCAGGCTCGCCGGACCGCTACTACGGCAATGAGCTGGACCTGCTGCGCGCGCTGCCCGGATATGACCGGATGCTGGCACCGGCGTCGGGCCTGACCGAGGCGCACGTGCGCTTTGCGGCCCGGCACGAACTGGCGCGCCGGGTCGAGGACGTGTTGGCCCGCCGCAACCGCGCGCTGTTCCTGGACGCGCGCGCCGCCGTGGATGCCGCGCCGGCCGTGGCCGCGATCCTGGCCGAGGAACTCGGCGAGAGCGAGGCTTGGCAGGCGCGCGAAATCGAGAGCTTCCGCACGCTCGCCGCCGGCTACATGCTCGGCTGACCCGGACGCCGGCGCAACCGCCGCCGGCGCCGTCCATCTCAACTGGCTGACACACCACCTATTGACCAAGGCAAACCCATGACCACTCGCCCGATCCTGTCCTGCGCCCGCGCCGTGGCCCTGCTCGCAACCGTCGGCGCCTGCGCCGCGGCGCACGCCGCCCGCGCGCCCGGCATCGAGGGCGTGCGCTTCCCGGACGTGCGCACCGTGCGCTACCAGTGCGACGGCGGCAAGACGCTTTCCGTGCGCTATTTCAACAGCCCGGACAACCAGGCGGCGGTGTTCCGCATCGAAGGCAAGCCGGTGCTGGCGGTCAGCACCGTGTCGGCCTCCGGCGCGCGTTATGTCGGCGGCCGCTACGAATGGTGGACCAAGGGCGAGGAAGGCACGCTGCGCGACCTGATGCAGGCCGAAAACGCCGCGCCAGCGCTGGCCAACTGCCACGCAAAGCCCTAAGCGCCACGTCACCGTTTGAGGTGGCGGCGTTCCGGGCGATAATGCGGGGATTGAATCAGGGAGAACACCATGGACGAGATTGAAGATCTGTCCGATCTGCCGATGCCCCGCTTTATCTGGGGCTTCGCTGTTATCGCAGGCAAAGGCGGCGAGGTCATGCACGACGAGTTCGAGTATCTGACCCACACCCGCAGCCCGCGCTTCACCTGCCGCGTAGTCGAGCTAGAAGACATGCCGGCGGAAAGCGAGGAAGACGCCATCGATGGCCGCATCGTCCATGATGACGATCCGAGCCGGATGTTCTATATCACCGATGCCGGCATGGCGCTGGTCAATTTCCAGCTGTTCGACAAGATGCCGGACAAGCAGAAATTCAAGCGCATCTGCGACGAAGCCATCGCCAACTGGATGCTGCGCCGCGAATTCCTTGACGAAGAAGAAGAGGACTGACCCGCTCGTGACCTGATGGGGTCAGACAGGTGGCCGCGGGCGCGGCCACCATGTTTCAGCTCTCGGCCTGCTCCGGCGGCAACGCGCCCGCCAGCAGTTCATTGAGCAGCCCGGTCATGCCACCGGGGTGATCCACGGCAAGCGCCTGCAGGCGCTTGACCAGCGTGCCGTCCAGCTTGCACGCAAAGGGCACCAGACCTTGCTCCTGGTCCAGCCGGCGCTGTTCGCGCCGGTCCGGGCGCGCAGCGCCGCCGGGAATACCCCGCCCCGCCGTAGCCTGCTTCAGGCTGTTGGCGATCTTCAGGCCCTTGTTTTTTTCCAGGTCCGTTTTCTTCACGGCATTATCCGAAAGTCTGTAGAGGCCGGTATTGTACGCACCCGCGGCACCCACCGGCCGCAAGGCGACCGGCGCCGCTATTCGTTGCCGACTTCGATCAGTTCGGCGGCCACCCGCTGGATTTCCGCATAGACCGGAATGGCCTCCATCGGCCCGGTGCAGCCCACGGCCGTGGCCTGGCTGGCATCGGCGCCAGGCGGCAGGAACACAAAGGCCATGCCGGGCTGCCAGCCGGGATGCTTGCGCAGGCTGTCATTGAGGATGTCGAGATACTGCGCGCGCGTGAAAACGTGCTTTGCCATTGCTACCTCCGGTATCCGCTGCCGATGCGCCGCGCGGGCGCGGTTGTCATGGCGGCGATCGTAGCATGGCAAGGCCGCCCGGCGTCACCGTGCGGCGCCGGGCGGCTGGCGCATCAGCACTCGCCCTTCTTGGCGTGGCCGGGCGGGCAGTGATAGCCCTTGTCCTTGTGGCCCTTGTCCTTGTACCCGCCCTGGTCCCAGCGCCCCGGCACCAGCACCCAGCCGTCGCGCGACTGGATCCAGCGCGGCGACTCATAGATATAGCCGGGGCGTTCACGTTCCCAGCGCCCCTTCTTCCAGGCGTGCTTGTGGTAGTGGTCATCCCAGTCCCAGTAGCCCGGCACCCAGACATAGCCTGAGCGCGGCGTGGGCACGACCTCGTAGATCGGGGCCGGCGGTGGTACGCCGATGGCAACGTTGACCGACACCTGGGCCATCGACCCCGCACTGAACGTCAGGCCGGAACCCAGCAGGGCCGCCAGCAGGAGGGCCCTGGCCGGCCGGAGCGCGCGATGTGTCATGGGAGTCCTTTCTAGTGGAGGAACATGCCCACAGTCTAGCGCGCACCGATCCCGGCGCATTGTAAGAAACGGTATCCGTTGATCACAAAGATGCCGGCGCGCAACACTGGCCCCAGCCTAGTGGTCTTCGGCCATCGCCTTGAGCTGGGCCTCGCCCGCTACCCGCGCGGCATCCGAGGTGGTGAAGGTGTCGTCCGAGACGATGGCGCGCCGGATCTGCTGCGCGCCGAAGTCCACCAGCGCGATGACCCACACATAGCGCCCCGCCTGGGGCGCCGTTTGCACAAAGGCCTTCAGGTTGTTCCGCGATTCACTTGCCATGATCCATCTCCTGGTGAGACGTGCCGCAGCACAGGTGTCTGGGGAACTCTAGCACATGGCTGGCCCGCTCACCGGGCTGCGGCCTCCGTGGCGAAGTCACGCAATTCGCGCGCCCGCGCGGCCGTCATCCGGGCCATGCAGGTCGCCCCGGCCACGCGCGCGGCGGTGCCGCCGGCCGGATTGGCCATATAGGCGCAATTGGCCTGGCGGAACTCCAGCCAGACACGCTGCGCCACCCGCAACTGGCCGGTGCGCGGCGCTTCCAGCCGCCGCAGCAAGGCTTGATAGGCGCTGTTCAGCGCCACGTCCTGGACCCGTGTTTCGGCCGCGGCGCACCCGAGCATGTCGGCAGTCGACATGGCCTTGGCCATGCAGCGTTCATATTCAGCGCTCAGGCCATTGCTTTGCTCAGCGCGGGCCGGTGCGCCCGCCACGGCAAGACCAAGGACGGCAAGACATGCGATGACGCGCATAACGGCTCTCCCTTTGCCTGGTGGTGACGCGACGATGCTGGGCCATGCCGGGGCATCGGGCCGCTCAGGCCAGCCAGCGCCCCAGCGTGGCCACGGCGATATTGACCAGCCCGAGCACCAGGTTGGTCCCGACCGCCTGCCGGATGCGGTTCAGCGCGGCACCGGCGGCCGGCCAGTCCTGGGCCTCCACGGCCCGGCCCAGCACGCGATACGGCCCAAACCACACGTAGCAGAAAATCACCGTCATGACGAGGCCGATGCCCATCATCAGGTGCCAGTTGCGTGGGGAAGCGGACATGCCCACTGCGGCCATCATCGCCGCGCCGCTCAGCAGGATCGCGATCACCGCCGCCCACACCCACGGGAAGAAGCGGGCAAACACGCCGCGCCAGAGCCGCAGCCGCGGCGGCGGCTCCAGCACGGTGCCGGCCACGGGCCGCAGGCACAGGTAGGCAAAGAACATGCCGCCCACCCAGACGGCAACGCCGGCAACGTGCAGGAAGCGGAAAAGCGGGTCGGAAATCATGGCGGCAAGCGGCGGCGAGGCGCGCGTTGGGGACGATGGCCCCATTCTAAGTGTTGTGTCCGCCACGGCGAAGCGCTGCGCGCGTTCCAGCCTGACTTCAGGAAAACAACGAAAAACCGTTAAACATTCCGTATCACGCCGCGTCGCAAACTGGCCCCACGGAATCATGCCCGCACAAGCGCGTTCCGGGGCCGAGCCCACCCGCGGCTAACGCTTGACCGCCCGGAACCGGCCCCCGGACAATAACCGCGGCTGCGGCCAGCCCGCCACCCACACCGGCCGTACCGAACCTCCTGCCCCAGACCATGGCTCCTGCCCCAGCCAGCGCCCTTCCCGGTGCCGATTCCGCCCGACGTCCCCCGCTGCTGCGCCGCGCCCTGCCGGCCCTGCTCGCCGTGACGCTGGCGGTGCTGCCAGCCATGCTGCCGCCGGCGGTGACGGCGCAGCCCGCGCCGCAGCGCACCGACCTGGTCGCGCGCGTGGTCTTCAGCCTGCTGGGGTATGCACGCTGGCCGGTCGAGCGCGACCCCGTGCGACTGTGCGTGGACAGCACCAGCCACTATTCCGCACGGCTGATGGAAGGCGGCACGCTCGCCAACGGCCGGTCGGTGCGCACGCGCCAGGTCGACGTGCTGGCCGACATGCTGCATCCGGCCTGCGATGCCCTCTACGTCGGCGCCATGAACGAAGCCCGCCGCAAGCGCCTGTCGGGCGAACTGACCGGCCGCCCGGTACTGGTGATCGCCGAAGAAGACTTCGAGTGCGAGGTCGGCAGCATGTTCTGCCTGAACATCCGCGACCAGCAGGTCTCGTTCCGCGTCAACCTTGACACGCTCGCGCGCAGCGGCGTGCATGTGCACCCCGGCGTGCTGCAGCTGGGCCGCCGCAAGGGAGCGCCGTCATGAGCGCGCACCAGCCGGCGCGCGGCAACGGCGCCCGCCCCACCCTCTACAGCGTGCTGCGCCGGATCCACCTGGGCGTGGCGCTGATCGCGGTATTCACTGCCGGGGTCTCGCTGACCGCCCTTGGCCTGACCGCACTGCGCGTCTATGCCGAACACAACGTGCGGCTGGTGGCCCGCTCGATCGCCTACACGCTGGAAGCGCCGGTCGTATTCCGCGACCAGGCGGCCACCGGCGAGACACTGGCGGCCATCGCCGCGTCCGAGGACATCGCGCGCGCCACCGTCTACGACCACGACAACCACGTGCTGGCCGAATGGCAGCGCCCCGGCCAGGCGCCACTGACCGGCTTGCGCCACGTGCTGAGCGAGTGGCTGAGCATGGGCGTCGTGGAACAACCGATCCTGCACCAGACGCAACCGGTCGGCATGCTGCGCGTCAGTGGCAACGCCCGCAACCTGCTGCATTTCCTGCTGCAGGGCGCGCTCGGCCTGCTTGGCTGCCTGCTGCTGACCGCCGTCGGCGCCCACTACCTGGCCAGCCGGCTGCTGGTGCAGATCGTCGAGCCGCTGCGCAACCTGATGCGCGTGGCGCACGCGGTGCGCTCCAAGCGCGATTTCGCGCAGCGCACGCCGCCAGCCAGCATCGCGGAACTCAATGCCCTCAGCGAGGACTTCAACGGCCTGCTGGACGAACTGCAGACCTGGCAGAACCAGATGCAGCACGAGAACCGCTCGCTCGCCCACCGCGCCAACCACGATGCGCTGACCGGCCTGCTCAACCGCGCCGCCTTCGTCGAAGCGCTGGAGCACGCCGTGCGCCATGCCGCGGCCAACGACGAGTACGCGGCCGTGCTGTACCTGGACAGTGACGATTTCAAGAACATCAACGACCGCCACGGCCATGCTGCCGGCGACGCCGTGCTGGTGGCCGTGGCCCAGCGCATCCGCACCAGCCTGCGCGCCAGCGACACCGTGGCGCGCATCGGCGGCGACGAATTCGCCGTGCTGGCCGCAGCGCTGCGCGCGCCGCGCGACGCCATCCATATCGCCGAGCATATCCTGCAGGCGATGTCCGCCCCGATCGACCTGCCCGACGGCAGCACGGTGCAGGCGTCGCTCAGCATCGGCCTGGCCGTTTTCCCTGTCCACGCACAAGGCAGCCAGGCGCTGCTGCACGCGGCCGACGCCGCCATGTACGGCGCCAAGCGGCGCTCCGGCGGCACCTGGCAAAGCGCCGAGCCGCGCCTGGACGTCACGCAGTGAGAACCCCCATGCCCGAACGCCCGACCCTGCCCTGCTGGAAGTCCCTGTGGAAACTCTGGGTCGCCGCCATCGTGCTGACGGGGCTGTCGCTGGCCGGCTGCCAGACCGCGCCGCCAGCCACCGGGTTGTCTCCGGCCCAGGTCGCGGTGCTGAAGCAGGAAGGTTTCGCGCTGACCGATGAAGGCTGGGAACTCGGCCTGTCAGACAAGCTGCTGTTCGGATTCAATGAGGACCTGATCGACGCTGAGCGCGCCGCCAATGTGCAGCGCCTCGGGCGGGCGCTGAAGGGCGCGGGCATCGAGCGCCTGCGCGTGGATGGCCACACCGACGAAGCGGGCTCGGCCGAATACAACCAGTCGCTGTCAGTGCGGCGCGCCGAAGCCGTGGCAAGGCTGCTGGCGGGCGCCGGCTTTGCGCCGGAAAGCATCGAAGTTCGCGGACGCGGCAAGAGCCGCCCGGTGGCCGACAACCGCACCGCCGCCGGACGCGCCGAAAACCGGCGCGTCGCCATCGTCGTATCGGTCGACTAGGACGGCGGCCGGCGCTTCAGTCCCCGAACGGATTGGGCGCGCGGTTCTCCGGCGCTTCGCTCAGGTCGAACTCGTCGCGAACCTTGTCGACCACCGCGCGGATGCTGGCCTCGTAGCCGGACGCATTGCCGAAGCCCGTCATATTCCAGTTGCGCCCGCGGGCATCGCGCGCGTGCGGCACAGGCGCCGGCACCCGGACCTTGGCGCCGTCCTCGCCGATTTCATAGATTTGCTGGATGCGCCGGCTAACCTCGTCCTGCAGGGCACGCCGGCCACGCTCACGCTTGGCCATGGCTGACTCCTCGATGATTCCCGAGGCATCCTAGCACGCACGCAAATCCGCTCAAAGCGCAGCCTTGGCAGCCTGGTACGCAGCGTAAAGCCGGGCAAAGACCGGCCCTGGCACGCCCTTGCCAATGGCGCGGCCATCGATGGTCACCACCGGCAGCAGCTCCTTGCTGGCCGACGACAGCAGCACCTCATCGGCGGCGAACACCTCTTCCCTCGCGATGCGGCGCGCCTCCAGCGCAATCCCCATCGCGGCACAGACCTCTTCCATGAACCCGTAGCGGATGCCTTCCAGGATCAGGTTGTCCTTGGGCGACGCCATCACGCGGCCTTCGCGCACCACCCACACATTGGACGCCGACGCCTCGGTCAGCCAGCCATCCCGGAACTGGATCGCCTCGATCACGCCGTGCTCCACCGCATGCTGCGCCGCCAGCACGTTGCCCAGCAGCGACGTCGACTTGATCTGGCAGTTCAGCCAGCGCCGGTCCTCCATCGTCACGCACGCCACGCCCTGCTCAAGCATCTGCGCCGACGGCAACGCCATCGGGTTGGTCATGATCAGCACCGTCGGCACGACCTCCTTCGGAAACGCATGCGTGCGCCTGGCGACGCCGCGCGACACCTGGATGTAGACCAGCTGGTCCGACAGGCCGTTGGCCTGGACCACCTCTCCGACCAGCTTCAGCCACTGCCCGGCGCTGTACGGATCGGGAATCCCGATGCCCTCCAGGCTGCGGTGCAGGCGGGCCAGATGCTGGTCCCCGCGGAATGGCTTGCCGTTGTAGTAAGGGATGACTTCGTAGATGCCATCGCCAAAGATGAAGCCGCGGTCGAGGACGGGGATGCGGGCTTCGGAGAGGGGGATCAGGGTGCCGTTGAGGTGGACGATGGGGTCGGACATGGGGGCAAGTGCCAGAGATCGAAAGAGATGCCTGATTCTTTCACGAGCAGGCAGGCAGGTTCATGCAATTTGCGCATGAGGTTGGCTACCCATGCCATGTCGGCGCCGGCGCGCAGGCTCAGGCTGGCGGCAGCGCTTTCGACAACAGCACAGTCGTAAAGCCGCTGTCCCAGCTCTCGTCAGGATAGAAATCGATCTCGGCATAACCATGGCGCCGGTAGAACGCGCGGCTTTGCACGTTGAACGTGTCCGTCTCCAGCCTCGCCTCGCGATGCCCGGCGCGGGCAATCTCGCCTTCGGCGTGGGCCAGCAACGCCCCGCCCAGCCCCATGCGTTGCCATGTCCGCCCGACATGTAGGGCCCAGATAAAGTTGTTTTCCCAGTCCACCATGGCCGCGGGCACGCCATCCACGCAGGCTACGCGGAATGCCTGCAGGCGCGCTTCGACGTAGCTTCGGGTCTTGCCTTGCCGTTCAAAGGCGGCTGCCGCAGCGGCTGTCAGTTGCGGCTTCCAGGTGCCGAGGTAGGTGTCGGTCAGGATGTCTTCCACCGCTTGCGCGTCTGCGGGCAAGACGGGGCGGATTTCGAGTTGGAAGGTGAGTTTGGTCATGGCCGAGAGGATACCGGGCACCGGATACATGGCGGAAGCCCTCTCACGGACACAGAACTTTGGCGGACAGAACAACTGGATCGGCACGCCCAGCCAATCCGGCGCGCCGGGATGGAAGCCATGCCTTCGTGGCGGTGACGGGCATGGCCATGTCGCCCTGCGGCAACACCTCTATTTAGAGGGATGCGCGATACAAGGTCCTATACGACCATCCTCACGGGCGATCCCGCGACTCGCCCACTACTACTTCAGCCCTCGCCTACCCTGGCCGAGGGCTTTTCTTTGAGCTCGTCAGGCATTACGAAGCCACCGGAGACTGGAAACAAAAAAGCCGCCCAGACGGGCGGCTTCGCTTTGCACAGTGTTCTGGCGGAGAGAGGGGGATTCGAACCCCCGATAGGCTATTAACCTATACACGCTTTCCAGGCGTGCGACTTAAACCACTCATCCATCTCTCCGGGAAGTCCGAGATTATAGCAGAGTTGCCCGGCGAATCCAGTGCTTCGTCGCCGTATCTCGCCTTACTTGACAACCCCATCCGCCCTATCCCTTGCGCAGGTAGCTCACCAGCCGGTCGATCACCGGCGCATTGCGTGGCGTTAGCAGGCTGACGATGATGGCCACGGCGAAGCCGGCCGGCACGCCGAAGGCGCCGGAGGCGATCGGGTCGACGCCGAACCAGCGGTTGCCGAAGATGCCGGTCATGCGGGTGAAGAACGGGTAGTTGACGATGATGTAGTAGACCGCCATGCCCAGCCCGGCGGCCATGCCGGCGACGGCGCCGGCGGCGGTGGTGCGGCGCCAGAAGATGCCGAGGACCAGTACCGGGAAGAAACTGGAGGCAGCCAGCGAGAACGCGGCGCCGACCAGGAACAGGATATTGCCCGGGCGCAGCGATGTGACATAAGAGGCAAAAAGCGCCACGCCCAGCAACACGATCTTGGCGGTGGTGACGCGGCGCTGGTGGCTCGCCTGGCGGTCGACCATGTGATAGAAGACGTCGTGCGAGAGCGCATTGGCGATGGTCAGCAGCAGGCCGTCGGCAGTGGACAGCGCCGCGGCCAGGGCGCCGGCGGCGATCAGGCCGGAGATCACGTATGGCAGGCCGGCGATTTCCGGGGCGGCCAGCACGATCATGTCGGGCTGGAGCAGGATCTCGGCCCATTGCACGATGCCGTCGCCGTTGACATCGCGGATGCCGAACACTGGTGGATCGACCTTGCGCCATTGCACCACCCACTGCGGCAATTCGGCGTAGGAGGTGCCCACCAGGTGCTGGAAGAACTCGTATTTCACCAGCGCAGCCAGCGTGGGCGCGGACACGTACAGCAAGGCGATGAAGAACACGGCCCAGGCCACGGAGTTGCGCGTTTCCTTGACCGACGGCGTGGTGTAGAGCCGCGTCAGGATGTGCGGCAGGCTGGCGGTGCCGACCATCAGGCAGAACACCAGCAAGACAAAATTCAGCCGCTTGGTCTTGCGTTCCTGCTCCGATGCCGCGGGATAGGGCTCGGTCGATGACAGCGAATGGCGGCTGCGGGCCAGTGCGTCGGCCCGCTGCTGGTTCCATTGTTGCTGTGCCGCAGCGGGGTCGCGCGGGAATTCCAGCCGTTCGCGCTCCAGCGACTTGATCTCGCGCAGCGGGGCATTGCGCGTGCGCAGGTCCTGCAGGCGCGCGTCGAGCGCGTCGCGCTCCTGGGCAAAGGAATCGGGCAGTCGGGCGATGCGCTCCTGCAGCAGGATGGCCTGCTGCCGGTAGTACTCGCGCACGGCCTGCTCGGCCGGCTCGCGCTCCAGCTGCTGCTCGCGCGCGTCGAGTTGCGACAGCAGCGTGCCGTAGCTGAGCTGCGGCAGCGCTTCGTGGTGATGCTTCCAGGCGATCATCGATACCGTGACCAGGAAGGCCACGATCATCATGATGTACTGCGCCACCTGCGTCCATGTGACCGCGCGCATGCCGCCAAGGAACGAGCACACCAGGATGCCGGCCAGCCCGAAGAAGATGCCGACGGCAAACTCCACGCCGATAAAGCGGGTCACCACCAGCCCCACGCCCTGGATCTGCGCCACCAGGTAGACGAAGGAGCAGAGCGAAGCCGCCAGCACCGCGATCGCGCGCACTGGCAGGTTGCCGCCCGGCTTGCCGTTGCCGTAGCGCGCTGCGAGGAAATCCGGAATGGTGTAGCCGCCGTACTTGCGCAGGTACGGCGCCAGCAGGAAGGCCACCAGGCAGTAGCCGCCGGTCCAGCCCATCACATAGGCCAGCCCTTCGTAGCCCGAGGCAAACAGGATGCCGGCCAGGCCGATGAAGGACGCCGCGCTCATCCAGTCGGCGGCAATCGCCATGCCGTTGAACAGCGCCGGCACGCGCCGCGAGGCTACGTAATACTCGTTCAGGTCAGAGGTGCGGCAGATCAGCCCGATGCAGGCATAGATCGCGATGGTGATGAAGAGGAAGACGTAGCCGAGCCACAGCGCATCGGCATTGGAGCGTTCCAGCAGCCCCATCATGCCGACGAAGCCGAACAACCCCAGCGTGAACAGGCCGTAGTACAGCAGCAACCGTCGGCGAAAGCGCGACTGGGCTTCAGGCATAGGGGACGGTCCGTGGTCGGTGGGGGGCTATCGTAACAAACCCGCCGGCGCGGGAACGCGGCGGCGGGTTCAAGGGCTCGATCGGGCCGAAGCTAGACGATCACTGCGCCTGCTTGAGCTGCTCCAGGATGGCCGGATTCTCCAGCGTCGAGGTGTCCTGCGTGATCTCCTCTCCCTTGGCCAGCGACCGCAGCAGGCGCCGCATGATCTTGCCCGAGCGCGTCTTGGGCAGGTTGTCGCCGAAGCGGATGTCCTTGGGCTTGGCGATCGGACCGATCTCCTTGCCGACCCAGTTGCGCAGCTCGGTGGCGATCTTGACGGCCTCTTCGCCAGTCGGACGCGAACGCTTGAGCACGACGAAGGCGCAGATGGCCTCGCCGGTCATGTCGTCGGGGCGGCCCACCACGGCCGCTTCGGCCACCAGCGGGTTGGACACCAGTGCCGACTCGATCTCCATCGTGCCCATGCGGTGGCCCGACACGTTCAGCACGTCGTCGATGCGGCCCATGATGGTGAAGTAGCCGGTGTCCTTGTCGCGGATCGAGCCATCGCCGGCCAGGTAGAGCTTGCCGCCGAGCTCTTCGGGGAAGTAGCTCTTCCTGAAGCGCTCCGGATCGCCCCAGATGGTGCGGATCATGGCCGGCCACGGGCGCTTGACCACCAGGATGCCGCCGTTGCCGTTGGGCACGTCATGGCCGGTCTCGTCGACGATGGCGGCCATGATGCCCGGCAGCGGCAGCGTGCACGAGCCCGGCACTAGCGGCGTCGCGCCCGGCAGCGGCGTGATCATGTGGCCGCCGGTCTCGGTCTGCCAGAAGGTGTCGACGATCGGGCAGCGCTCGTTGCCGATGTTCTTGTAGTACCACATCCACGCTTCCGGATTGATCGGCTCGCCCACGGTGCCCAGCAGGCGCAGGCTGGACAGGTCATATTGCTTCGGGTGGATCTTGTCGTCGGCCTCGGCGGCCTTGATCAGCGAGCGGATCGCGGTGGGCGCGGTGTAGAAGATGCTGACCTTGTGGCGCGCGATCATGTCCCAGAAGCGGCCGGCGTTCGGGTAGGTCGGCACGCCCTCGAACACCACCTGGGTGGCGCCGGCGGCGAGCGGGCCGTAGGCGATATAGGTGTGGCCGGTGACCCAGCCGATGTCGGCGGTACACCAGAACAGGTCGTCGGGCTTGATGTCGAAGCTCCACTTCATCGTCATCAGCGCCCACAGCAGGTAACCGCCGGTGCTGTGCTGCACGCCCTTGGGCTTGCCGGTGGAGCCGGACGTGTAGAGCACGAACAGCGGGTGTTCAGCGCTGACCGGCTCGGCCTCGCAGGTATCCGGCTGGCCGGCGCTGACGTCTTCCATCCAGCGGTCGCGGCCTTCGGTCCAGGCAACCTTGCCGCCGGTGCGGCGGTAGACGATCACGTTCCTGACGGCCTCGCAGCCGCCCAGCGCCAGCGCATCGTCGGCAATCGCCTTCAGCGGCAGGGCCTTGCCGCCGCGCATCTGCTCGTCGGCGGTAATCAGCGCCACCGCGCCCACGTCCACCAGCCGCTCCTGCAGCGACTTGGCCGAGAAGCCGCCGAACACGACCGAGTGCGTGGCGCCCAGGCGCGCGCAGGCCTGCATCGCGACCACGCCTTCGACCGACATCGGCATGTAGATCACCACGCGGTCGCCCTTCTTGATGCCGAGCGCCTTCAGGCCGTTGGCAAAGCGGCACACCTTGCCGTGCAGCTCGCGGTAGGTGACGCGGGTCACGGTGCCGTCGTCGGCCTCGAACACGATCGCGACCTTGTCCGCATTGCCGTTCTGCAGGTTGCGGTCCAGGCAGTTGTAAGAGGCGTTGAGCTCGCCGTCTTCGAACCACTTGTAGAACGGTGCGTTGCTTTCGTCCAGCACCTTGGTGAAGGGCTTGTTCCAGTGCAGCAACTCGCGCGCATGGCGCGCCCAGAAGCCTTCATAGTCGCGCTCGGCTTCGTCGCACAGGGCGCGGTAGGCCTCCATGCTGGGGATCGCGGCCTGGCTGGCGAAGCCTTCAGGCGGGTTGAACACGCGATGCTCTTGCATCACCGATTCGATGGCGGACATAGGCTTGTCTCCTGATTTTGGAATGGCTTTGGCTGCCAAGTTACGCCCGACGGCTTACTTAAACCTGACGGTGGGCCCAGGGGTGTGCCTGCAACTTGTTGCAATGCAGCGGGAAAAGTCCCCGCACGCGTTGCGAAAGTGCAGCCTTCTCCATTAGGCTAGCACAGCTATAATGCCGCGAGTTCCATACCTGAATGCGGCGCTTACCCTTGCCGCTCCCGCCGGCTCAGCATCTGCCGCGCCAAAGCGCCGCGGCGCCCTGCCGGACGACCAAGGCCGTACCCGTGCCCGCCAATCCTTCAGCATTCTCCCCGGTCTACGCCCTCTTCCTGATCGCCTCGATGGCGCTGGTCGGCAGCAATGTCGGACTCGGCAAATCGATCATCGCGCATGTGCCGGTGCTGCTGTTCGCGCTGCTGCGCTTTATCATCGCCATCGTCTGCCTGGCGCCGTGGTACCGGCCCGCGCGCATGCGCCTGGTCTCGCGCAGGGAATGGCTGAACCTGTTCCTGCAGGCGTTCTTCGGCACCTTCCTGTTTACGCTGCTAATGCTCAATGGCGTGCGGCTGACCAGCGCCATGGCTGCCGGCGTGATCACCAGCACCATTCCCGCCACGGTGGCGATCCTGTCGTGGCTGCTGCTGCGCGAGCGGCTGTCGCGGCGCACGGTGGCGTCGGTGCTGCTGGCGATGACCGGCATCGCGGTGCTGAACATCGCCCGGGGCGATGCGCACGGTGCCGGCAGCGGCAGCCAGGCATGGCTGGGCAACCTGATGATCCTGGGCGCGGTGGTATGCGAGTCGATCTACGTAATCCTGTCGCGCCGGCTCACGCAGACCCTGGCCGCGATCGAGATCTGCGCCTACACGCACCTGATCGGCGGGCTGCTGATGCTGCCGCTGGGGCTGGTCCCGCTGCTGAGCTTCGATGCCGCCACGGTGCCGGCGCAGACCTGGCTGATGCTGCTGTGGTATGCGCTCTCAGCCAGCGTGTTCTCGTTCTGGCTGTGGATGAAGGGCATCCGCCATGTGCCGGCGCAGCTGGCGGGGGTGTTCACCTCGGTGCTGCCGGTGGCGGCTGCCACCTACGGCATCGTCTTCCTGGGCGAGCAGCCGGGCTGGCCCCATGGGGTGGCGCTGGCGTGCGTGCTGGCCGGGATCGTGCTGGCCAGCTGGCCGGGGCGGATCGCGCGCGGCGCGTGGCGCGGCAAGGCGGCCGGCGCCGATCCTGGCGCCGCGGGTTGAGCCACGCCGGCGACGAACGGTAACGGTATTCGGCTACGGTCGGTAACGCCGCCCAGTCATCGGCGCTTGGTACAATCCACGCCGATTTTCAACTCGCCGACACCGCCCGCCAATGGCCTCCAATCCCATCACCGCCAAGCCGCAGACCCTGCGGCCGATCCCGAGCATCATCTTCGCGTCGCGCTGGCTGCAGTTGCCGCTTTACCTGGGCCTGATCGTTGCCCAGGGCGTCTATGTCTACCACTTCCTGGTTGAAGTCTGGCACCTGCTGGCGCATGTGACCGAGTTCGACGAGAGCAAGATCATGCTGGTGGTGCTGGGCCTGATCGACGTGGTGATGATTTCCAACCTGCTGATCATGGTGATCGTGGGCGGCTATGAGACCTTCGTCTCGCGGCTGGGCATCGACAACCACCCGGACGAGCCGGAATGGCTGGACCACGTCAACGCCGGCGTGCTCAAGGTCAAGCTGTCGATGGCGCTGATCGGGATTTCGTCGATCCACCTGCTCAAGACCTTCATCGATGCCGAGCAGCGCACGACGCATACCATCATGTGGCAGGTGGCCATCCATATTGCCTTCCTGCTGTCGGCGGTCGCCATGGCCTGGGTGGATCGGATGGTGACACATCCGGTCGGCGCACATGATAAGCATTAATCACATTAACGCGCCATCGGACACCTAGTCCCAGCCAGACCGCGGCCATGTGCCGCGGTTTTTGCTTTTGGGCCCGCCCCCACGCAACTAGCGGCGCTTGCCGCACATTATCGGCTGTGGACGGATGTATGCAGCCGGGCAGACCGCCGCGGCTCAGTGTATGATTTGCGGCTGTGTTTCACCGCTGCCCACCCCCACAAAATGACTGTCATCAAGCAAGAAGACCTCATCCAGAGCGTCGCCGACTCCCTGCAGTACATCAGCTACTACCACCCGATGGACTACATCACCAGCCTGGGCCGCGCCTATGAGCTGGAGCAGAGCCCGGCGGCCAAGGACGCGATCGCGCAGATCCTGACCAACAGCCGCATGTGCGCCGAGGGCAAGCGCCCGATCTGCCAGGACACCGGCATCGTCACGATCTTCGTCAAGGTGGGGATGGACGTGCGCTGGGACGGCGCCACCATGGGCCTGACCGACATGATCAACGAGGGTGTGCGCCGCGGCTACACGCACCCCGACAACGTGCTGCGCGCGTCGATCGTCAGCCCGCCCGAAGGCGGCCGCAAGAACACCAAGGACAACACCCCGGCGGTGATCCACTACGAAGTGGTGCCGGGCAACACCGTCGACATCCAGGTCGCGGCCAAGGGCGGCGGCTCGGAGAACAAGTCCAAGTTCGTGATGCTGAACCCGTCGGACTCGATCGTCGACTGGGTGCTGAAGACCGTGCCGACCATGGGCGCCGGCTGGTGCCCGCCGGGCATGCTGGGCATCGGCATCGGCGGCACCGCCGAGAAGGCCATGGTGATGGCCAAGGAATCGCTGATGGAGTCCATCGACATCCAGGACATCATCGCCCGCGGCCCGAAGGACTGGGTCGAGGAACTGCGCGTCGAGCTGTACGAGAAGGTCAACGCGCTCGGCATCGGCGCGCAGGGCCTGGGCGGCCTGGCCACCGTGCTGGACGTCAAGATCATGGCCTGCCCGACGCACGCCGCGTCCAAACCGGTCGCGATGATCCCCAACTGCGCCGCCACCCGCCACGTGCACTTCACGCTGGACGGCAGCGGCCCGGCCAAGCTGGAAGCGCCTGACCTGTCGCAATGGCCGAAGGTCGAGTGGGCACCGAACACCGAGACCTCCAAGCGCGTCGACCTGAACACGCTGACGCCGGAAGAAGTCGCCTCGTGGAAGCCGGGCCAGACCCTGCTGCTCAACGGCAAGATGCTGACCGGCCGCGACGCCGCGCACAAGCGCATCGCCGACATGCTGGCCAAGGGCGAGAAGCTGCCGGTGGACTTCAAGAACCGCGTGATCTACTACGTCGGCCCGGTCGATCCGGTGCGCGACGAGGCCGTTGGCCCGGCCGGCCCCACCACCGCCACGCGCATGGACAAGTTCACCGAGATGATGCTGGCCGAAACCGGCCTGATCTCGATGATCGGCAAGGCCGAGCGCGGCCCGGTGGCGATCGAGGCCATCAAGAAGCACAAGTCGGCCTACCTGATGGCCGTGGGCGGCGCCGCCTACCTGGTGGCCAAGGCGATCAAGGAGGCCAAGGTGGTCGGCTTCGAAGACCTCGGCATGGAAGCGATCTACGAGTTCGACGTCAAGGACATGCCGGTGACGGTTGCGGTGGACAGCGAAGGCACCTCGGTGCACAAGACTGGCCCGGCCGAATGGCAAGCCAAGATCGGCAAGATCCCGGTCGCTGCGCTGTAAGCAAGGCAACGCGGTAGAATCTGCCGTCGCGCTCGAAGAAAGCCGGGTTCCGACCCGGCTTTTTTCTGCCCAATTTTCTGTTGCCCTCCCCTCCCGTGAACCCCGCACCCATCGGCGTCTTCGATTCCGGCCTCGGCGGCCTGTCCGTGCTGCGCGAGATCCGCGCGCTGCTGCCCCATGAATCGCTGCTGTACCTGGCGGATTCAAAATACGCGCCCTATGGCGAGAAGCCCGAGGCCTTTGTCGAGGCGCGCACGCTGCAGGCCTGCGAATGGCTGCTCGGCCAGGGTTGCAAGGCGCTGGTGATCGCCTGCAATACCGCCACCATGCATGCGGTGCAGGCGCTGCGCGAGCGGCTGACGGTGCCGATCATCGGCGTCGAGCCGGGCCTGAAGCCCGCCGCCGCGGCCAGCCGCAGCAAGGTCGTAGGCGTGCTGGCCACCGCCAATACGCTCAAGAGCGCCAAGTTCGCACGGCTGCTGGCATCGCTGGAAGGCGAAAGCCACTTCCTGTGCGAGGCGGGCCTGGGACTGGTGTCGCTGATCGAGCAAGGCGAGACCGACGGCCCGGCCGTGCGCCAGCGCCTGGACGCCTACCTGACGCCCATGCTGGAGGCCGGCGCCGACACGCTGGTGCTGGGCTGCACCCACTACCCTTTTCTCTCCCGCACGATCCGGGCGATGGTTGGCGACCAGCTGGCACTGGTCGACACCGGCAGCGCCATTGCGCGCCAGCTGGCGCGCAAGCTGGCCGAACACAAGCTCGCCGCCGCGCCAGATGGCACCCCTCACGACCGCTTTGCCTCCACCAAGGACGCCGCGCACCTGCGTGCGATGGCAGCCACGCTGCTGCAGGTGGAAGCGGATGCGGAAACGGTGGTGATCGAGCCGGCGCCGGCGCTCTGACCGGCGCCCTTAGAACCCATTTCATAATGAAGAAGGGGCGCATGCGTCCCCTTCTTCATTATGAAATGGGTTCTTACTGCAGGAAGCCCAGTGGCCGGTGCTCCCGCACCTCGGGCTTGATCGCGTGTTCCTGGCGCAGCTGTGCCAGGAACTCATCCGGCGTCAGCGCCTCGCCCAACAGCACGCACTGGCGCTTGACCGTGGCGAAGTCGCCCGGCGTCAGGCAATCCATCATATCCAGCTCACGGCGCATGCTGTCGGTCAGGCCGGCGGCGTCGCCGTCAAGCGCCTCGTCGACAAACATCGCCACGCGCTGCGCGGGCTTGAGGGCCAGGAAGCGGATCTTGAACGAGAAGCGGCGCAGCGCGGCCTCGTCGATGCGATCGAACAGGTTGGTGGTGCAGATAAAGATGCCGTTGAAGCGCTCCATGCCCTGCAGCATCTCGTTGACCTCGGAGATCTCATAGTTGCGCACCGCCTGCTGGCGGCTCTGCATGAAGCTGTCGGCCTCGTCCAGCAGCAGCACCGCCCCATCCTCTTCGGCGCGCGCAAACATGGCGGCGATCTGCTGCTCGGTCTCGCCCACATATTTGCTCATCAGGTCGGAGGCGCGGCGGATCATCAGCGGCAGGTCCAGCTCGGCCGCGATATGCTCGGCCAGCGCGGTCTTGCCGGTGCCGGGCGGGCCGTAGAAGCACAGCGTGCCGCGCTGGCGCACGCGCAGCGCGTCGACGATCTTGACCACCTCGTAGCGGGTTTCCAGGTGCAGGTTTTCCAGCCGGTAGTGCGTGACCACCGGCCGCGCCTCGGCCTCGGGGCGCAGCCCCATGGCGCGGTCGGCGTGTTCCAGCTGGCGCAGGATCAGCGCTTCCACCGGCTCTTCCACGTCGGGCCGCGCCAGCTCGACGAAGCGCGCGGCCGACTGCACCTGTGCCGGCGTCAGCGTCTTGCGCCCGGCCAGCCCGGTGATAAAGGCGTCGCTGACATCCAGCCCGCCCAGGTGCTTGCGGATGATGTTCTCGCGCACCAGTGGCGGCGGAATCTTCAACTCCAGGTGGAACTGGAAGCGGCGCAGGTAAGCGGGGTCGATCTGGCGGATCGAATTGGAGATCCAGATCACCGGCACCGGGTTCTGCTCGAGCGTCTGGTTGACCCAGGCCTTGCCGTTCACCGAGGCGCGCGTGTCTTCCTGGCCGAACAGGCTCATCAGCTCGCGCGCGCTGCCGGGGAAGACGTCTTCCACCTCATCGAACAGCAGCGCGGTATGGGCACGCCCGCGCAGGAAGGCCTGCGACACCTGCAGCGAGCGGTAGCGGTCCTTGCCCGACAGGCTGTTGCCGTCGCGGTCCAGGCAATCGACTTCGTACAGCTCGCAGCCCGCCTCGCGCGCGAGCAGCCGCGCAAACTCAGTCTTGCCGGTACCGGGCGGGCCATAGATCAGCACGTTGACGCCGCTGGCGTGCTGGCGCGTGGCATTGCTCAGCAGCGCGCACAGGTAGCGCGCGTCGGTCTCGACATGGGGATAGTCGGCAGTGGTCAGCGTGGGCGGCGCGGCCGGGCGGGTGAAGACCGCCATCATCTCGGCCTCATTGGCGTAATTGCCCAGCAGCACGTGCAGCAGCCGATCGGACAGCCGCATCAGGTCGCCCAGGTCGGTCACGCTGTTTTCCGGCAGCGGCTGCTCGATCAGGTTCAGCGTCTCCAGCCGCGAGCCGGGCCGCAGCGAGGCGGCCACGTCGGCCGCGCCGGCGCCGGTCAGCCCGGCCAGGATCTGGAACGCTTCCTGGCTGTGCGCCACCTTGCAGTCGACCATCACCGCGCGCAGGTCGCGCTTGTACTTGGCCAGCGCCGCGTACAGCAGCAGCTTGCGCTCGTGCTCGGGCAGGTCCAGCACACGGCTGAGCATGTCGATATTGCGCACCAGCAGCACGCGCTCGCCTTCCAGCCGCTGGGCGATGGCCGCGGCCGACGCGTCGAACACGGCGAACATGTCCTTGGCGTGGTGCTTGACGTACTCGTCCAGGTAATAGAACAGCGCGCTTTCATCGAACGCACTGTTCCACTGGCCGTGGCGGTCCAGGAATTCCTCAGGGGTCAGGCGGGCGGTGCCCTTCCAGGCGGGCATGTCGGCGCAGCGCGCGGCCAGGAAGCGCTGCACGCGCAGCACCACGCCGTACGGCCAAACCATCTCCTGCGCGCTGACGGTCAGGACATCGTTGATATTGCTGCGCAGGTTGAAGCGCGGGCCCAGTGCGCAGACCACGCGCAGGGCAAACTGGGCGCACATCCAGTCCAATGCTGAGCTGGACGATGTGCCAGGCATGGAGCGCAGAATCGTCGATCGGTCATCTTCAGCAAAACGTGTGAAGTCCATGGACGGGTCCCCGAGCGCGCTGTGCGCGATGGCGGGGCCGCGACCGGCGCACCGCCACGTCTGCAGTTTCTTCCTATGCTAGCGCGCTTTGGTGCCAACCGCGCATCCCCGTGCGCAACGGGCGCCGGCGATTGTGGCCTGGGGCACCGAAGCGCAGCCAAGTGCCAGAGCGCGCCAGCGCGCGTGCACCACTGCATCACCTCCCGAAATGCTGCCTGGACTTGCCGGTATAACGTGCCGGGGCAGAAAATTCCAGTTGCGACGCACAAATCACAACAAATAAGAATCATTATCGTTTATACTGGCCAGCTGACACGCTGCCCCAGAGTGGCGCTCCCACGGCAACCCAGTTGAAGGAGCGTTTATCATGGAATTGCTGCTTAGCCTGCTGGTCGGTTGCGGCATCTCGCTAATCCTGTTTTATCGCAAGTGACGGCGCACAGCGCCGCTGCGGTGCCACCGCTGGCAGACTTTTGTTGTTGACACATGTTCGACCAACGCTTCCTCAAGATTACGCTCGCCGTACTGCTGTTCCACGTCGGCCTGCTCTACCTGATCCAAAGCGGCCTGGGCCGCAAGCTGACCGAGGCGGTGATCTCGCCGGAAATCGTCGCGCGCATCATCCCGCTGGAGCCTCCCAAGCAGGAAGCCCCGCCGGAGCCGCCCAAACCCAAGCCCAAGCAGGAAACCCCGCCCAAACAGGTGAGGGTGACCACGCCCAAGCCCACCCCGCCGCAGCCCAAGCCAACCCCGCAGCCGGTAGCCAGCCTGCCGCCGACGCCGAACGCGCCCGAGGCCCCGCCCGCGCCGCCGGCACCCCCAGCACCGGCCGCTGAGCCCGCCCCGGCACCGGTATCCGCCGCGCCGCGCGCAGTCGGCATCGGCGAAATCCAGTGCACGCCGCCGCAACCGAAGTATCCTTCCCAGTCACGCCGCATGGGCGAGACCGGCAAGGCCGTGGTGCGCCTGACCACCGACGAAAGCGGCAAGGTCGTGAAGACTTCCGTCGTATCCTCGAGCGGTTCGTCGCGCCTGGACCAGGCCGCCGTGGAAGCCGTGCAGTCCATGCGCTGCAAGCCTTACCTGGACAACGGCCGCGCCGTCGCCGTCACGGCCCAGCAGCCGATCGGCTTCGAACTGAACTGACCGCCCCAGATTTCCGATCTCTGATCTGACTTAAACCAAGCGAACTCACCAGGAACCAACACATGCAGGACCTCGGACTCTCCCACCTCTGGACGCAAGGCGACTTCGTCATGCGTGCGACCGCGATCATTCTGCTGATCATGTCGCTCGCCTCATGGATCGTGATCCTTACCAAGGCGTGGGATCTGGTGCGCCTGAAGAAGATGGCGCACGGCGCGGAAAAGCGCTTCTGGCACTCGGACGATTTCGACCACGCGCTCGAAACCCTGGGCGCCAGCGATGCCAACCCGTTCCGCACGCTGGCCATCGCCGGCAAGGAAGCCGCCCAGCACCATCGCGCCAGCCAGCCGCAGCTGCACGACGTGATGGACATCTCCGACTGGCTGACCCGTTCGCTCAAGAGCTCCATCGATGATTCGGTGGCGCACATGCAGTCGGGTCTGGCAGTGCTGGCCTCGGTGGGCTCGACCGCACCGTTCGTCGGCCTGTTCGGCACCGTGTGGGGCATCTACCACGCGCTGATCGGCATCGGCGCCTCGGGCGTGCCGACCATCGACAAGGTTGCCGGCCCCGTGGGCGAGGCGCTGATCATGACCGCCTTTGGCCTGGCCGTGGCGATTCCCGCCGTGCTGGGCTATAACGCCCTTACCCGCGGCAACAAGTCGGTGATCTCGAAGCTCAACCGCTTTGCCCACGACCTGCACGCCTACTTCGTCACCGGCGCGCGCGTGCGCCCCACCGGCGCCCGCACCGAAGACGGCACCGTGCGCCTGGCCGCGGCACAGCGCTAAACCGCTAGCAAGGAAGTCATCATGGCATTCGGTACTCTCGACAGCGACGACGACGAGGTGATGAGCGAGATCAACATGACGCCACTGGTCGACGTCATGCTGGTGCTGCTGATTATCTTCATCATCACCATCCCCGTGATCAACCACGCGGTGAAGATCGACCTGCCGCGCGCCACCAACACCCCGAACGACCCGAAGCCGCAGAGCATCAACGTCTCGATCGACGCCAGTGGCAAGGTCTTCTGGAACCAGGTGGAAGTGGACCAGGCCACGCTGGAAAGCAATATCGCGCTGGCCGCGCAGCAGCAGCCGCAGCCTGAGCTGCACCTGCGCGCGGACCGCGAGGTGCGCTACGAGCGCGTGGCCGAGGTCATGGCCGCCGCGCAGCACGGCGGCCTGGGCAAGATCGGCTTTATCACCGAACCCAAGCAGTAGGCGGGCGCCACCAGGCGCTCCGGAACGGCAAAGGGCACCTCAGGGTGCCCTTTGCCGTTGATGCCGCCGATTCGTGCGACCAGCCTGCGCTGCGTCGTCGCCGCGGCCCCTTCCCCGCCGCTCATGGTCGTTCCGCGAATCTTAGTCGGAAGCTATTGTAATGATAACGATTCTTATTTAATATCTTTCCATCGACTGCGCCATGACCGGCGCGCCCTTTTTGCAGAACGGAGCCAGAAGATGAGCACACTTTCCCTGCCGCTGTCGCAACCGCGTGAAGTCACCCGCCGCCGGCTGTCGCTGCGCCGCGTCGAGGTCGCCGCGCAACCGCGCCGCGAGGCCAGCGCGAAGGCAGCACCGTCGACCATCGCATCCGTGAAGTCCGCGGTAGCGGCCCTGCCCGCCCGGCTGGAGGCACTGGTGCGCGACAGCCTGTCGCCGGCACCTGCCGGCGAGCCGGTGGCCCTGGACGCCATCATGCACGGCGCCAGCACCCTGCCGATCCTGCACAACGGCGAGGTCTACACGCTGCGCGTCACGCGCTACGGCAAGCTGATCCTGACGAAATGACGCGGCCCTGGGGCGCGATACCGCAAGGTTGAAGCCAGAGGGAAGCGATCGAGACCCGCGTTGGGCGCGGGTGCCACGTACGTGGCAGTAAAAACTCTTGTGGGGACCACCTCGGAACGAGGTGTTGGGGCAGTAGCCAGGTACTGGTGTCGCGGGCGGGATTCAGACCCCACGCCGGACCGACCGTACCCAGCCATGCCCTCTTTTATGCCGCCCCGCAGGCCATGCCTGCGGGGCATTTTCATGTGCCGGCACAGTGGCCGGCGCAAGGGCTTTACAGGCCCAGTGCAGCGATGCCGGCACGCGCGATCTGCGCGTCTTCGGTCGACTTCACGCCCGACACGCCCACGGCACCGACCACCTGATCGTTGCAGACGATGGGCACGCCGCCCTCCAGCATGCCTTGCAGCACCGGCGCCGTCATGAACGAGTAGCGGCCGTTGTTGATCATGTCTTCGTAGACCTTCGACTCACGACGGCCCAGCGACGAGGTACGGGCCTTCTCGCCGGCAATGTAGGCCGAGATCGGAGCGGCACCATCCAGGCGCTGCATCGCCAGCATATGGCCGCCATCGTCCACCACGACGATCGACACGGCCCATTGATGATTCTTCGCCTCGGTTTCCGCTGCGGCCATGATCTTCTTCACGTCGTCTGCCGTCAGAACCGTCTTTTGCTGCATGCCACTCTCCTGGTCATTCATTTGGTTGAGGCCGAAGTATAGCGCCGCGCCCCGGCCATCGTCATGACAGGCGCCCCGTTGCGGTGCGCCGGGGCACGGGCAAAAACAAGAATGGCCCGCGTTCAGCGGGCCATTCATCATGCACGGACAACAGCGATTCAGGCGCCGTCTGTGAACGGATCCGGCTTGCCCATGCGTGCGCCGTCGGTAAACGGATCGGGCTTGCCGATGCGCGCGCCATCGGTGAACGGATCGGGCTTGCCGAGGCGGGCACCGTCGGTGAACGGATCCACCTTGCCTATCTTGGCACCATCGGTGTATGGGTCCGTCTTGCCGACCCTGGAGCCGTCCAGGTATGGATCGACCTTGCCGACGGAGGCAAATGCGGAGGTGGAAAGCGCGCCCAGCGCGGCCAGCGCTGCGACGGCAGCAACGGCTTGTGTGATCTTCATGGATATTCCCCTTGCTATTCTTTGGTTGGCGGAGGCACCGTGCAGCACTTTGGGGCGCCGTCATCACGATGTCACGATAACAGTTTAGGGGGAAACCCTTACATCGATAGAGGCGATGCTTTGAGCAGTCTGTTCAAATAATTTGACTACTCTGAGCAAGGGGGCGAATTTCCGGGAACTGGCTCCAGCGCCTCATGTCGCAGTGCGGCAGGAAAAAGGAAGGGGCCCCCGGAGGGCCCCTTCTCTTTCAAAAAGCTTGCGTAGATCGAACGACGATCAGTCGTCGCGCCAACGGCCGTGACCATGACCATGGCCACGATAGTATCCCGGCGGGCCATAGTAGCCGCGGTGGCCGCCGTAATAACGCGGCGGGCCGTAGTAGCCAGGACCGTAGTAGACCGGACGCGGGCGTACCACCACCGGGGGCGGGCCGTAGTAGACCGGCGCAGGCGCCACCACGACAGGCGGCGGTGCATAGTAAGCCGGGGCCGGCGGATAGTAGGCCGGCGCGCCAACCACCACGCCCGGCACCCCAATTGCCACGCCGACGCTCACATGGGCCATTGCTGCCCCGGACGCAAGCCCGGCTGCGACACCGAATGCTGCGAGCCACCAACGTTTCATATCCGCCTCTCAAAGTGAGATTTCTCTTACTCCGTATTGTAGGGCTTCGGAATTTTCCAGGTGCAACGGCGAGGTCGACATTGTTACCAGCCGTAACAGTGGCGTCACATTTTTCGCGCTTGCATCCGGGATGCGGAGCCACCACAATACCGGGCTTGCCGTGCGGCCGTGGAGAAATTGGTAGACTCAGCAGACTTAAAATCTGCCGCCTTTCCAGGCTTACGGGTTCGAGTCCCGTCGGCCGCACCAGTAAAATCAACGAGTTACAGCTGGGTGGCCGCTCTTCCCTAGTACGATACGGACGTTTTGCTGCAATTTTGCTGCAATCCGCTCCGCTCCACCACGCTTATGCGCCTGTCATTTCTTCACTACGAAAGGACAGGCAACATGGCAACCATCAAGCAGCGGGGCCCCTCCCAGTTCCAGGCCACCGTGCGGCGCAAGGGCTACCCGAGCCAAACCAAGACGTTCGAGACCAGGGCAGCAGCCAGGGCCTGGGCCGCCGATGTGGAAGCGGAGATGCGACGCGATGTCTTCATTGACCGTTCCGAAGCCGAGCGCACCACGCTACGGGAACTGCTCGAGCGCTATCTCTTTGAAGTGACGCCCACGAAGCGAAGCTGCAAGGTGGAAGTCAAGCGCCTCAAACAACTCCTTCGCCACCCAATGGCTTTGCGAACCCTCGCCAGCCTGCGCAGTGTTGACTTCGCCAAGTTTCGCGACGAACGTCTCAAGGCCGTGTCCGCTGACACGGTCCGACTCGACCTTGCCCTGCTCTCCGCAATCTTCAACACCGCCAGGAAGGATTGGTCCATCGCGGTCGACAACCCGATAACCCTCCTGCGCAAGCCCCAGCCCAGCCGAGGCCGTGCGCGGCGCCTGGAAGGCAACGAAGAGGCGCGCCTGCTCGCAGTGGCAGACCCGGAACTCCGGCTTTGCATTGTCCTGGCTGTTGAGACTGGCATGCGGCAGAGCAGCATTGCAGAATTGACGTGGGACCAGGTCGACTTGCGGGACCAGGTCATTTATCTGGACAGAACGAAGAACGGCGACGCCCTAGCGGTCCCGCTCTCGGCAGCCGCCGAGGCCGTGCTGTTCGTGCTTCCCCGCCCTCTCCACGGTGGCCGCGTTACCGCTTTCCGCGACGGCGCAGCGCTGGGAAGAAAATTCCGTCGCGCGTGCGCGAAGGCCGGCATTGCGAATCTTCGCTTCCACGACTTGCGGCATGAGGCGGCATCGCGCGTCGCCCCATACATGCCGGCCACAACGCTCGCAAAGGTCTTGGGATGGAAAAGCATCACCATGGCGATGCGATACTACAACCCCACCGCCAACGAACTGGTAGATGCCCGGCGCAAGGCCGAGACACAAGCGGCTACAGCGTAAGTCGCACGGAGGCCACGCGCCTAACCTAATTTCGCCCAGCGTTAGTCAGGCGGCGAGAAGGTCATTGGGCGGCGCGTGGCTGACCGTGCAAAGAATCTGAAAGGAAGGAACTCCGCCAGTTGCGGCCCAAGCCGCGGACCCACTCCGGTTGGCGACGACTGGGAGTTCTAGTCGGACAGCAGTGGCACCTGAACCCGCTCCGTCTGGGACCCGCAAATCAAAGCCTCTCATTCTGCGTGACCTAACTCCGGCACTTTGTCCTCGCTGGCAAGCGCCGGCATGGGGGCGGGTGCATGCGCCTCGCAGGTCGCGATGATGCGGCACGCCAGCTCCTCTGCCGACGCGCAGCGGTAGGATGCGAACCGGTCCGCGCTGCTCGCCGCCTTGCTCGCCCGGATGACCCACTTCCCGGATATGTCCCGCGCCAGAACCGGTATCTGGGACATCGGGATGAACCACGTCACTTCGAAACCCGAAAGGGCTTCGTCACATAGCGCAGCAACTAGATAGGCCCGGCGAGCTTCATTGAAGGTGGTCTGCCTAAGTTCGAAATGGGCCAAGTTACCACGCTCCTTGGTTCCTGGCTTGTACAGGGTAACGGTCCGGCACTTCAGTTGGATGGCGACAGCGTTGCCGCTCTCCTTGTCGAAGAACAAGACATCAATGCCGTCGTCATCCGCGAGCGGCTGAAATGGGGAAAGCCGGCCGTCGCTCGCCTTCATGACCGCATTGACGAGCAGGTTCTCCCCGATGGCACCAATTTGTGTAGAAGACAGAGGCATGTGTCGAACGCTTTTGTAATGCCGTGCCCATTGTCAGTTCATTCCGGTGTGCTTGCCAAGCGGCACGCCCTACTTTAGCGGTCCTCACCACATTCTCTACACCCGCGGCTTCTTCGCCTGCGCCTGCAGCAGCTCCAATTCCACTGCGCCGTCCTGCTCCTCGGCCAAGTATTTGCGCAAGATGTGTTAGACCATCAATCGCAGCCTCGCACGCACCCCCTACGCCGCCGGTCGTCGTTTCAACTCCGGGAATAAAACCAGGAACGCCTTGTCGAAGTTGCGTCGCAGAGCCGGCCAGACTCGGCATGCAAGTGTTTTCCCGGCACACCCCACCGGCCGTGAGCGTACTCGTTCCGGAATCCTCTAGCCTTGTGGGCGCGTTCAAACCAGCCGCTCAGTTGCTTTTGCCCCTCATCATGTGCACCCGACCAAGCGGAGCCCACCAGCTGCTCCAGGACTCTCAGTCGCTCTTCCAGTTTTGGGGTTCTCGGCTTTAGCAGCGTACGAATCCTAGAGTCGTCGTCGTGTGCCCAATAGCGAAGCTGCAAGCCTACATTGAAGTCGAGTCTGGCAATTGCATGGACGAGCCGACCAAGCAAGAGATGAAACGCATTCTCAAAGTCGGCCTCCGCAATCTGACGCCCTGCATCTACTCGTTTAGGCGAGACCATCAGAGTTCTACCTCGAGCCTAACGTGTATGAGTCGCTTTAGACATGGCGTCCGGAGCAATTGACGCCCTACTCTTCAGCGATGAGGAACCGATTCGGATTCTTCCCGAGCCATGCCGGTGCTCGGCCGCGGCCCGACCAAGTCTTGCCAGTCCTCGTGTCGCGATACTTGGGCGGCTGGGGTTCCTTCGCAGTCTTCGGCGCTCTGCTACCAGCGGGCCGGCCACGACGACGCTTACCAACGATGTCGTCCACAGACAGGCCATACTCATTCATCAGGGCGCGGATTTTCTCGATGACGCCTGCGATTTCGGAGGCTCGCATTTCCGCGAGTTTGGCTTCCAGGGCGTCCTTCTGGGCGAGCAGTTGCTTGTACGTTGCCATGCGTTCTCCGGTTGAGGGGGCATTGTAATAATAGCGTGATTCTTCTCCATGCCAAGCGTTCCGCGCAGATGCCGGGGAATGGCATAATTCTCTCGAACAATCAATTCGGAATGACCTCGCCACCGCCCTTCGCGCTGGCACAGCAAGAGAACGCTTAGATGACCATAGTCGATTCCTTGAATTTCCGTGACTGGAGTGGGAAGGAACGGGAAGTGAATTTCCTTTCGTCCAGAATAGATTCCTCTCGAAACTTCGAAGTCACAGTTGTCACGGGGCAAAACGGTTCTTACAAAAGCACGTTGCTTCGGGCACTGGTCGGTGCGCTTACCGTTCCCGGCAACGCCGATTCACTGCGTCTGCGAGACGAGCCCGCATTTCCACACCACATCATCTGTTCATCAGGGTCAGTTGCGGACCGCTTCCCATCAAAGGAAACGCCTGGAGGTCGGAGTTCTGAGTTTGACGTACCCCAGTACTCCTATCTAGGGCAGCGTGTTGGCACAAACCTGCTTAGCAAGAAGAGACCTCTCGAAACGCTACTTACCTTCGCTCTTGCGCTTGAGAAGGCTCACCGATTCGAATGGAAGTTCTTTGAGAAGGCACATCGATTTGCTGGAATTCTGCCGGACGTAGAGTTCGAAATCGGGTACAAGAGAAACAAGGAGAGATTGCCGAAAGACATACTCGGCAGTGTTCAGGCGATAGCGAGTCAGGACCCTTCGCCTCTCCACACGAACCCGAAGCATGGTCTTCCGAACACCTCCCCTGCCACAGCGACCTGGTTGCTGGATGAGTTTCATTACGACGAGTTCAACGAGCTGCAACAGCTTTTGAACAGCTCGGGGAAAAAAAAGCGGCAGTTGAGGTGGAATGTCAGCGGTGCACAATGCGACTCCGCTTCCAACGCAGCCATTCGACTCGGTCTGTTACTGGACCTTTGGAGCCTTTTCGATGCTAAGGTTCGCTCGAGCACAAACGCGTCTAGATTCTCTGCTTACGACCTGAGCTCGGGCGAATACCACATGTACACAAGCATTCTTGGATTGGGCTTCGGCATTAACGAGATGTCCGTGGTTCTGCTTGATGAGCCCGAAAACAGTCTCCATCCCCAGTGGCAACGTGAGTTCATGGAGACGGTGTATGAGCTCTGCGACGAGACACTTCGGCACGGGCATCTTATAGTTTGCACCCATTCTCCATTAATTGTCGGTACGGCTTTGGAGAGCAGTACAGTAGTCGACTTGACCGGCGAAGCTCCGGTGGTTGAGCGAGCGCCTTTTGGCGCATCTTCAGATGAAGTACTTCTAACTCAGTTCGGCGTCGGTTCGAGTCGCAATCGCATCGTAGTTGACACTGTTCAGCGCGCCGTCTCTATCGTTGAGAGAAACGGCTTTGAACACCCGGACTTTCTGGCGATGACGGAAGCCCTTTCGAACATCCGGTCCACTTTGCGCTCCGATGACCCGATGGTAGATATTCTCAATGCCCTGCTAGATGAGGGCACTGCTCAATGAACATTGGATTTGAGAGGATTGACCCCACCCCGTCCTACCCAGCCGGAACGAGCGCCGCCAGCCTTGCGGGACGCCTATGGTCAGACAATGTCGTAGTAGTAAATAGCTTTAAGGAAGCTATAAAGAAGGCCTTACGAGATGCGCAGTTGGGGAGATGCGCATTCTGTCGGAGAGTACTCTTTGACGACTACGCAACCCACATCGAACACTTCGTTGAAAAGGCGGAGCATCCTGAGTACACCTTTGCAATTGGCAATCTCTCAGTTTGTTGTGGCACGTGCAACGGGCAGAAGAACGCTACAAATCTGCGATTCGTCGCAGCGATGAAGAAGCGGGCGAAACGTCCCGGCGCTGCACCCCAAAACCTTCGCTGCCGCACGCTCGCGACCAATCCTGTGGCTAACTCGTCACTCCCCCTGAACTCTGGAGACTATCGCTGGGTCCATCCGCATGTCGACAAGTATTCTTTGCACATCAAAATTGAAAAAGGGTGGGTGTTCGTCGGGAATTCTCCCAAAGGTATCAGGACTATCCGAGGAGTAAACCTTAACGCCCTCTATAGAATCGAACAGCGAGCGCTGTTCGAGCGGCTGACCACGCGCGGAGGAAGGCTTTCTATGCTAGTGGGTGCCATTGGGGCGCTTAATGAACACCGAGCAAGCGAAGTTGCGGCGGCTGTAGCAAAGGTTTTGCGAAGGCGCAAACCTTAGCCAGGTTGCTGGTGGTGCAGAGCGGCTTTTAAGTTCCCCAGAACCGTACCAATACTTGGGCACCGCTCTGATACCAGGTCTTCCCTGCCCTCAGGTTAAAAACGTCCCAAGTGCAAGATTCGCAGCGTTAGTCTGTAGGTTCATCGTTCCTCCCGCGTCGTTGCTCTCGCAAGGCTTCATAGGTTTCCTTTAGCAAGCCGGACCCGCGTTCTGCATAGGCATTGCATATCCACTCGGCGTCTTCAATTTCGCCCGCCTGCGCCAACTCGGTTACGCACTGAACTACATCCTTCTTCTGGTAGTCGGGTAGAAAGCCGGAGATAGCTGCACGGAATATGACCGCGACCTCCTTTGGGTACTTGCTCGCGAGTCCAGCCAGCCGCTCTATTAGAATCGGTCCGTGATGCTTTAGCTGTACATGAGGCGCTGCCTCCGCCCACATATCAACGAAAGGCATATTAAGGTCGTCGATGAATACGGCAAGTTGGCTGAGCGCCGACTGAAGCTCTGGTATTACTCGACCGCTTTGCGCGACTCGCTCAGAGATATGCTTCCAGAATTTGAGTATGCGTGGCGCGTGCGGTGAAGAGCCGTTTTTTTCCCTAAGGGTCCAGAAGAACCAGCATAGGTGCGATAGCTCCTTGACCTTAAGCTCAGCAACGAGTTCGCAAAGCAAACCGTCGCTTGTGATTTCCTCCTGGCCCTCCAGATACGCCAGCGCCAAGAACTGCAAAGCTCTATCGGCTACCTGGTTCGGCAGTCCTTCGGTGTAAACCATTTTCCTCAAGTGGCCGCCGCTAACTAGCTTTTCGAATAGCCATCGGTAAAGGTACCTCTGATATGAGAACCCTTGGGCCGCACATCTCCAAGCGACATCGCTAGACAACGAGAACAGCCGGTCGAAGTTGCCTTCCGTCCATTCGGCATTCAGATAGTGCAGGTTCACGCAGTACAAACCGCATAGCGTTGCAAAATCCGCGTTCAGACCGGCTTCACTAGTCGTGAGCTCAGACTCGAGAAGCGGAGAAACTGCGGCCCAGCATGTTTCGGGAAGCAGACCATCGGCCAGTTCCTGACGTCGCAGTGCAAGGGCTACCTGAATTAGCGCTTCTAGCGTACGGCCTCTCGGCGAATTCATCGCCCGCGAAACGGCGTCTCTTGATTCCTTCGCTTCTTGTGGAGCCGTAGCGGAGAGCACAAGCTTGATAACTTCGAAGGCCTCTCGACAAAGCTCGGGCGGGAGCTGGCGTTCGGGACGGGACCCCGCCTTAAGAAGGTCGGCAATGTCGCCTATGACCCAAAGTATCGATGGCTCCCATCCCTCTTTTCGGTCGCTGTCCAAATCCTTATTGAACGACGCAGAGGACGCGATGGAATGAACCAGCGCCAACGTCGACAGCCAATCAATCTCTCGCTTGTCGTCTGACCAACGCTCTATCAGTCCTCTTAGCAGACCATGCTGGTATGGGCGCGCTAGGTCCGCAAAAAGATGGATTCGGTTAGCAAATCCATCTTCACTGGCCCGTACTGCGCCGGTGATTGCTGCCGCGAGGCCGCGATACGTTGACCCGTCCCACGCACTGGGGTCCGGCACAAAGTCAGCAAGAAATTGTGTCAGCGCTTTGTCTGACATTCCGACCAATGCATCAGACGTCACGGGACTGCGGTCGCCGACCCATCCACCTGACGTGTAGGAATGAAAGTCGGGATGGTCGCGCACTGGGCCCCAACGTGCGACCAAAGCCTTGTACTTTGCGTCAAGCTCCGAATCCCCCAGGCCGATGGCGGCGTGTAGTATGTCTCGACGATTGCTCTCATCCCATTCCTCCTGGCGCGACTGGTCCGCCCAGTCCCCTCTAACACTGTCTACAAATTGTAGGAATTGGGATTTCTCGGTCGCAGAGAACTCGGTGAACGTTTTTTTTATGAACCAGAAGAGCTCGTGCCAATAGCTAAGGTTGAGGAACCATTCTGGCTTAGCATGCTTCCAGAAAACGGCGCGAACATCTACGTAGCGTTCGCCGCAGACGAAGATGCCTACGCGCACCAGCGTCGAGTATGGCGAACCCAGAAGGGTGTCCACAGTGCTGACGGCCTCTTCAGCATTAGCGCTTGTCGCCCCCAAAGCTGCATCACGTAGAGCATCAACCAGCACCGCCCGGAATTCGTCCTTGTTGGCGTCCTGCTCGTGCTCCTCAATTGCAGAGCGCCAGATATACGAAAACCGGTCTTCATCGGGGGTACCGACGCACTCAATGTAGCGCTGAGCGAGCATCACAACTGCAGCAGTCCCGCAGCGCATCCCAAGCTTCCTTGCAGATGGCCTTAGAACTTCTGCAAGATGATAGGTATCTAGAACTCCTGCCATGTCGCTCACAGTGACTCCTTCGAACGTCGCAACATTGTCAGTGCGTCAACCAAAGCCAACGCCATCTCGCCGTGAACAGGGTCGGGACTATCTAGTAAGCGATTCAGCAGCTTTTCACCCAGTTCCTGCCCCACTACATTTGCCTCGACGGCCTCTGCTAACCACGCCCGCGCCATATCAATGTCATTCGCAGTGATTGCGTCAAGCGGTAACTGGGAGAAGATAGTAGCCAACGACCACCAGGTTCTCCAGTTGTTCAATCCCCGCTCTTTCGAATCGGAGGTGATGCTGCGAACGATTTCGGCCGTGCGCTTTGCTTGGTCACCACTGATTGCCGCAGAAATGTGCTCAAGGTAACGCAGTGCGGGCCATCCCTCCGCCTGATAAAGATTGCCCCGCTCACTTTCGAGCACCTTCACTTTCGGGTTATGGGCAACATTGAAGAAGCCGGCGACGTCAAGCTCGTCGAACCAGACCAAGTCTTTCAGGGAATTAACGAAATAGGGCGCAAGTTCGGGACGCTTCTGCACAAGACGTACCGCCGACTCCCGATTGACTGCAGTTGGTGTCGCAACATATCTGTCGATGTGAGCCTGCAAGTCCAAAAGGGTAGGGTCACGAACGTCAAGCTCAGGACTCCAGGCCTTAAACACTTCCACTAGCTCCAGGTAACCTTTGGAGTCGATACAGTAGGGAAGAACGCGAACGCCGCACTGGTGTCTAAAAAACTGCTCAATGAATCGTGTTTGAACCAACTCAGTCGAACGATAGGCATACAGAAGATAGTGGCGCGGCTCGGCCTTACCGAGCCTGTCAGATTTCTTGTGTGTTGAGGTCATGAGACGATATCGAAAGAAACGCCCTTATGACCGAAACAACAA